>JBAYTV010000080.1:0-6964 GCA_041675405.1 Sideroxydans sp.
ACCGCAAGCGAATGAACGCATTGCGGATTTCTTCTGCGGCCTGGGTAACTTCACACTGCCTATCGCGCGCAGTGGCGCCCAGGTGATGGGCATCGAAGGCAGTGATGCGTTGGTACGGCGTGCGTTGCAGAGTGCCGAGTACAACGGCTTGAGCGCCAATACAGAGTTCCGCTCGATGAATCTGTTCGAGATGACGGAGAGCGTATTGCTGGGGTTGGGCAAATTCGACAAGTGGTTGATCGACCCGCCGCGTGATGGATCATTTGAACTGGTCAAATCTATCAACCCAGAGACTTCGCCGGGTCGCATCGTGTACGTGAGCTGCAATCCGGGCACCTTAGCGCGTGATGCAGATGTGCTGGTGAATACGAAAGGCTACATTCTGAAATCCGCTGGCGTGATGAATATGTTCCCGCAGACTTCCCATGTTGAATCCATCGCTGTGTTCGAGCGTTCCCTGTGACGGACATTCTTTGCGCGATAAAAAAGGCGGCCTAGGCCGCCTTTTCGTTGGGTGCAGATCGCGTTATTCGCGTTCGCCCGTGAATGCCATCAGCAGATTGAGCAAGTTGATGAACAGGTTGTAGATGTTCATGTACAGACTCAATGTGGCCATCACGTAATTGGTCTCACCGCCGTGCACGATCTGACTCACGTCATACAGGATGTAGGCAGAGAAGATCATCACTGCGATAGCGGAGATGGTCAGCGACAAGGCTGGGATCTGGAAGAACAGATTGGCCAGCGATGCGACGATGAGCAGGATCAGGCCGATGAACAAGAACTTGCCCATGAAGCTGAAATCCTTCTTGGTCACGGTGGCGATAGTCGCCAAGGTGAAGAAGATGATGCCTGTGCCGCCCGCAGCCATGCCGACCAGTTGTGCGCCGTTGCTGAAGTGCAGTGCGTGTTGCAGGATAGGTCCTAGGAACACACCCGCTACAAAGGTGAAGCCCAACATGGCGACGATGCCCCATACGCTGTTACGCAAGGCGGCCACAGCGAACAGCATGCCGATCATCACGCCGAACATCAGGAGGGAGCCGATGACGGGGTGTTCAGTCATGAAGGCGAAGCTGATGGATGCGCCGATGAAAGCGCCGAGAATTGTCGGAATCATGGTCAGCGCAAGCAGGGTGTAGGTGTTGCGCAGGACTTTGTTCTGTTCGGTGGCAAATGTGCCGATCTGTGCTGTCTGAGTCTGGTATTGCATGGTTTTCTCCTATTTGAAGACGTGCAGTTACTTGCACGGCGAGCATGAGACTACCGAAGCATCATAAAAGTTGCAACCGTGATGATAAGACTGTCTTTGGGGAGTGGATATTTTCGGGTATCATGCGCGCCATTGTATTTGCGGGTAATGGGTTCTTGCGGGAACTTTTCGGAGTAGTGGCAGCCATAGTGCGGCTTCCGAAAGGATGCAAAAATAATTCTGGAGGTGTGGCCGAGCGGTTGAAGGCACTAGTCTTGACCACACACCGCGTAGCGGTTTGTGGCGGCGCAGACTAACCTTTAGGTTATGTCGTAGCCAAAACACTCGGTGTTTCAGTGAAGACTTATGCTTGGTTTTTGCGTTAGTCGGAACTAAAACTAGCGATTGCTAGAGTAGTTGCAGTATCTGGAGGTGTGGCCGAGCGGTTGAAGGCACTAGTCTTGAAAACTAGCGAGGATGAGAGTCCTTCGTGAGTTCGAATCTCACCGCCTCCGCCAAATTCGTTTTAAGGAGCCATAAATGTTACGTCGATTCATCGCGGTATCTTTACTTTCCATCAGCTCCGTTTCTTTTGCGGACAATCTGGACATCAACCTCAGCAATTCAGCAGCGCAGTTCAAATATAGCCTGCCAAGTGGTGTCGCAGGCAAATCTGAATTGTTCGTTGCCGTCATGTACAACGATGTGAATAGCGTGATGGGTGAGGCTGGTTTGCTGGTGCTGAACGAAGAAGGTTCTATTCCAGGCTTGTCTGTTGGTATCGGCGCCAAGGCGGTGGTCGCCACCTTGAAAAATGTGACCGCCGATCGCTTGAGCGCATCCGGTGCCGCACTGGGAGCGCAACTGCGTTTCGAAATACCAGCGGATCGCCGCTTTGCGTTCTCCGGCGAATATCACTACGCACCTAAGATCATCACCTTTGGTGATGCTGACCACTTCGCGCAAGCTGCTGTGCGTGCTGAGTTCGCTGTGTCGGCATTGACTCAGGCCTATGTCGGCTATCGCACGACCAAGTTCTACTCGAACAACAATCTGAAAGATGGCGTGTTGGACGACGGCGCGCATATCGGTGTGCGCTTGGCGTTCTGATTCCGTATTGGATCAGGAGAAGATATGTTGAGACTGTTGATGATGATCGGCTTGCTGGGTTCAATGACCGTTGCGATGTCGAGCTTGGTGCATGCCAAGGATGTATCGGCACAGCAAGCGGGTGTTGAATACGCTCGTGATGCCGTGCACAAGCTCGATGCGGAGCATCAAGACAATCTGAAGAAATTGGCTGAGTCGGAAAAGGAACTGGCTGATGCGCAGAAGCAGGTTGCCGAAGACAAGAAGCAAGTCGAAGCCTCGAAGGTGAAGCTGGATACGGCAAAAGCCAAGCTGGATAAGGCGCAGAGCATTCTCGATCAGGCATGGAAACAACGTTGATCTGATATGTACCAAGCACAAACAATCGCCCCAGCTAGTCTGGGGCGTTTTGCTTAATAGCCTAGCGCGCGCGCACCCTGATAGAACACGAAGCTGACCAGCCATGCCAGTGCTAGTGACCATGTAAGCACAAGCAAGGTGAACCCATTGTTCTTCGATTCGTTACGCAAGGTGGCGATGGACGAAAGACAGGGTGTGTAGATGAGCGTGAATAACATAAAGCTGTATGCCTGAACCCAATCCAACTGTTGTCCCAGCGCGCCACCAAGCGCATCCCCGCTCATGCCGTAGATCACAGCCAGTGAGCCGATGACGATCTCTTTCGCCACAAAGCCAAAGATCAGTGCGATGGTGAGATTCTCGTCGATGCCGATAGGGGCGAATATCGGATGCAACCATGTGCCGATCATCCCTGCCAACGTGTCCGCACTCGCTGGGGTGGCGGACGATGGGAGATTGGTGAGTAGCCAGACCAGTACGACGCCGGCGATGATGAATTGGGAGGCGCGACGCAGGAAATGGGTCACCTCATGCCAGCCGCGCAACAACATCTGGCGTCCTGTAGGGAATCGATAGGGAGGTAGTTCCAATACAAAAGGCTCCGTGTTGGCGAACTGCCGCTTGAACAACAGGGCGGTGATGATGGCTGCCGCGAAGCTGAATAGATACAGGCTGAACAGCACCAAAGGTGCTGCTTTGGGGGAGAAGAGTGCGGCGGTGATGAACACGAAAACCTGTAGCCGAGCCGAGCAGAGTGAGAACGGGATCACCAGCATCGACAACATGCGCAGACTACGCGAGCGCATCACGCGAGTGTCCATCAGGGCCGGGACGTTGCAGCCGAATCCCATCAGCAACATGACGAAGCTGCGGCCATCCAAGCCCATCTTTGCCATCAATGCATCCATCAAAAAAGCAGCGCGCGATAGATAGCCTGTGTCTTCCACGACCGCCATGAACAAGAAGAACAAGATGATGATGGGCACGAAGGCGGCGACAGTGGAGACGCCGTTGTAGATGCCGTCTAGTAGAAGTCCTGACATCCAAGAAGGCAACCCTGCGCATGCCGGGTCGAGGACGGTCTCACGCAACCATCCGAGCAAGTCGGCAACGCCTCCCTGCAAGGGCTGACCGAAGAAAAAGATGCCCTGGAAAAGCAGATACATGATGCCGAAGAATAGCGGCAGCCCCAACCATGGGTGCAACATCACGCTGTCGAGCTTGTCTGTGCGCGTGTCGGATAAGCGAGCGGGCACCTGCACTGCGCCACTCAATACGCGTGCCATCTCGTGTTCGATGTGTGCGTCTTGCTCCAGTTGCGTGCGTAATGCTTCTGCCATTCCGGGGGTGGGATAGCGTAATGCTTTGGTGATGGCCTGCATCGCCTCGGGTTGTCCCTGACCGTATTTCGCACTGATGAGGTGGATGGGCATGCCCAACAATTGCGACATCTTGTTGCCATCGATGGTGATACCGAATTTCTTGGCTTCATCCGCCATATTGAGCAATACCACCATGTTCAGGTTGAGTTGCTTCAATTGGATCAACAGACTCAACTGGCGTTCGATCTGCGTTGCGTTGAGCACGACGACGGCAAGGTCGGGCACGTTGTCATGCAGGAAGTGACGCACGACCTGTTCGTCTTCGGAGAAGCCGTGGATGTCATAGATGCCAGGAAGATCGATGATCTCTGCCATGTCGCCACCGAGCAATATCTTGCCAGTGAGTAGCTCCACGGTGATGCCAGGCCAGTTGCCCACGCGCGCGGCACCACCTGTCATGCGGTTGAATAACGTCGATTTGCCCGTGTTGGGCATGCCAAGCAGGGCGATCTTCTTCATGCGGCCCTGACCTCGATGAGTGTCGCCTCGGTTTGGCGAAGTAGTATGTCGGTGGTGCCGATGCGCACCTGCACAGGACCGCCAAAGCTGGCCTTGCGGATGATTTCGATATCTTTGCCCGAGCGGAAGCCCAATGCCTGTAAGCGTTGGCGTAAGGCATCATCCGTGTGGATATCGGTGATGGTTCCGCGCATGCCTGGGTCAAGGCTTGACAAGGGGGTATGGGGGTTGAAGTCGTTGGCGTTCACAGTGCTTGGATTATTTCATAGCTCACACGCTTGCGGACAAATAATCGGTCGAATCAGTTAGAATGCGCGCTCCAAAAAACGCAGCTGACATCATGATTACAGGTAGCCTCGTTGCGATCGTCACCCCCATGCACGAAGACGGAAGTCTCGACTTGGTGGCGTTTCGTGCATTGATCGATTTCCATATCGCCGAAGGAACGGATGCCATCGTCGTCGTTGGTACGACGGGCGAATCCCCTACTGTGGATGTGGAAGAACATGAACAACTCATCCAAGTCGCAGTGGAGCATGCCGCCGGGCGCGTTCCCATCATCGCTGGCACGGGTGCGAACTCAACAAAGGAAGCCATCGAACTGGCTGCTTTCTCGAAGAAGGCTGGTGCTGCCGCCTCCCTCACTGTCGTGCCTTACTACAACAAGCCAACGCAAGAAGGTCTGTACCTACATTTCAAAGCCATCGCCGAAGCGGTGGATATGCCGCACATCCTGTACAACGTACCTGGACGTACGGGGACAGATATGAGTAACGACACCGTGCTGCGCTTGGCGCAGATCAAGAACATCGTCGGCATCAAGGATGCGACGGGCGGTATCGAGCGCGGTAGCGACTTGTTGCAACGCGCACCCAAGGACTTTGCGATCTACAGCGGCGATGATGCGAGCACCTTGGCGCTGATGTTGCTCGGTGCTCACGGCACGATCTCGGTGACCGCTAACGTCGCACCGAAGTTGATGCACGAGATGTGTGTCGCCGCGATGAAGGGAGAGGTCGCCAAAGCACGCGAGATCAATTTCCGTTTGCTTGGATTGCATCGCCACCTGTTCGTCGAAGCGAATCCGATCCCCGTCAAATGGGCGGTGGCGCGTTTGGGTAAGATGAAGAATACATTGCGTTTGCCGCTCACTCCGCTTTCTACAGGTGCGCAACCTGTCGTCGAAGCGGCGATGCGTCAAGCGGGGGTCATTTAAGATGGGAAACACTATGAATATACGCAACATCGTCGTCGGTCTGGCAGCAATCACCTTGTTGGCGGGCTGCAGCATCTTCGAACGCAAGCAGGTTGACTACAAAGCAGGGGCAGTGGAAGCACCCGCTCTGGAAGTGCCGCCCGATCTGACCAAAAGTGCCGCTGATCAACGTTTTGCGATCCCTGCAGCAGATGGCACACAAGTGGCCAAGTATTCTGATTTCACGCGTGACAAGGCTGCCGAGCCATGTGCCCCAGCTGCCAGCGCCGCTGTTGCCTCGACTGTGGCTCCGACCACGCAATTGCTCACGGTCGGTGGTGTGCGTTTCATCTTGGTCGTCGAACCCTTCGATCGCGTCTGGCGCAAGACGGGTCTTGCTTTGGAAAAGGCGGGTATCGCCGTCGCAGATATGGATAGAAGCAAGGGCATCTACTTCTTGAAGAATGTCTCCAAAGACAAGAAGGTCGCCGATGTGCAAGTGTCGGTGCATGAGGTCAATGGCGTGAGCGATATCACCGTCAAAGAAGGTAATGATCTGAACGGTAAAGAGGCATCACGCGTGCTCGATGCGTTGTTACAGAATCTGGAAAAATAAGATTCTGTGATTCGCTTCGCACTACTGGGCAGCGGTAGCGAAGGCAACGCGCTCATAGTTCAGGTTGATTCTACCACGCTACTGTTGGATTGCGGATTCTCCGTCAGTGAGACCGTCACTCGTTTAGCCCGCCTCGGGCTTCAAGCAGAACAACTCGATGGCATACTAGTCACGCACGAACACAGTGATCACATCGCGGGTGTGGCTAGGCTGGCGCGCAAATTCGATATCCCAGTTTGGATGACACACGGCACATTGCGTTTTCAGCATAGTGCGTTCACAGACATCACCGTCACTGAGATCAATTCCCATACGTCATTGGCTATCGGCGATATCAAAGTACAGCCGTTTATGGTTCCTCACGACGCGGGGGAGCCAGTGCAATATGTCTTCAGCGATGGCGCATTCAGGTTGGGCGTGTTGACTGACACGGGACATGCCACACCGCATATCGAATCCACTCTCTCGGGATGTCACGCACTGGTCTTAGAGTGCAATCATGACGAAGAGATGTTGCGTAACGGGCGCTATCCGGCAAGCCTCAAGCAGCGTGTGGGGGGTGCGGTTTCAACCGGTCGATGCAACACACTAGAATCTGCGTAAGCAGAAGGAGTGTTGCAGATGAAACAGAGACCGCGAATCTATTACACTGAAAGCCAAAGAGCTCTGAT
>JBAYTV010000081.1:0-6944 GCA_041675405.1 Sideroxydans sp.
CGTCGCGACCAATCTAGGGCAGGGCGACTACATCTACTTGCAATTGAACACCGCTGATTTCACCACGGCAGCACGTATGGCCGATGCCATCAATCGTGATGTCTCGCCTGATGCGGAGATCGCGCAGGCACTTGATTCACGCACTATCCAAGTTGCCGCACCCGCAGGCAATGCTCGTGTCACTTTCCTGTCGCGAGTGGAGAACGTATTGGTGAATGCAGCCGCAGGCGGCGCCAAGGTCATCATCAATGCGCGTACCGGTTCAGTGGTGATGAATCAGAACGTCGCGCTGAATGATTGCGCGGTGGCACACGGGAACCTGACGGTGGTCATCAGTGCCGATAACGCGGTTGCGCAACCGAATGCGCTGGCGGGTGGCGATACTGCAAGCGTCACCAATGCCACTATCGACATCAAAGCAGATTCCGGTAATCTGTTGAAGCTGAAACGTGGTGTGGCATTGGGTGATGTGGTGAAGGCGCTCAATTCCATCGGCGCGACTCCGCAAGACATGCTGGCCATCCTGCAAGCGATGAAAGCGGCCGGTGCGTTGCGTGCGGACTTGGAAGTGATTTAAAGGATTTATCGTGGGCATCGTTCCAAACAACATCAACAACCTGGCATCGGACGCGCAGTCGCTCGATAAGCTGCGTTATCAAGCCAAGCAAGCTCCCGATAAGGCACTCAAGGTCGCGGCACAGCAGTTCGAGATGGTGTTCCTCAATATGATGTTGAAGACCATGCGCGAAGCGACGCCACAAGACGGGATGATGGATAGCGAACAGACCAGGATGTTCACGGGGATGTTGGACCAACAGTTGGCGCAAGAGATGTCCACGCGCGGGGTCGGCTTGGCGGATGTGATGATGCGTCAACTCAGTCGAACATTGCCGAATGCGGGGGCCGCACCAGTAACATCAAATGTGAACAGTGTTCCCTCTGCCTACAACGCATATACCCAACAATCTTTCGTCGATCGCCTGCAACCGCACGCGCAAGCAGCCAGTCGCACCACCGGTATCCCCGCGCATCTGATCGTCGGACAAGCCGCCTTGGAGAGTGGCTGGGGTAAGCGCGAGATCAAGATGGCGGACGGTAGCTCCAGCTTCAACCTGTTCAGCGTGAAAGCAGGCAAGGGTTGGAACGGCAAGGTGGCCGAGATCACCACCACCGAATATACGAATGGCGTGGCGCACAAACAGACCGAACGTTTCCGTGCCTATGGCTCCTATACCGAAGCCTTCCAAGACTATGCCAAACTATTGAGCGACAACCCACGCTACGCCGCAGTGATAGGGCAAGAGGGCGCGCAGGGTTTTGCGCAGGCTTTGCAACAGGCTGGTTACGCCACGGACCCTCACTACGCCGATAAGCTCGTCAAAGTCATCGGTAGTGTGAGTGCCAGAGCCTAAAGTTTCATCCGAACTTGCCGATACACCAGCCGTAGGGGTCAGTTTGGGAATCGCCTTCCTCGTTCATCTTCTTGCCGTTCGGTAGGGGAAACGGGGTGATGGCGCAAGGAGAATCAAATGGCAGGAATCTATGGTATCGGAGTCAGTGCACTAAAAGCAGCGCAGGCGGGCATCGCCGCGACTACGCACAATATCGCCAACGCCAACACACCCGGATATTCCCGACAAGAGGTTATGCAGGCGGCGGGGATGGCGCAAAACACGGGGTCGGGCTATTTTGGCCAAGGTGCCAACGTGACTTCGGTGTTGCGTCGTTACGATCAGTTTCTGGGTGTACAAGTTCTAGAGGCGCAGACGCAAACAAGCAATCTGACCGCCCAGTTCGACCTTGCGCAGGAGGTGAGCAATCTGTTTGGCGATCCCAATGGCGGGCTAACGCCTGCATTGCAGGATTTTTTTGGTGCGGTCAACACTGTATCGAATGCTCCCGAGTCGATAGCGGCAAGACAGACCATGATCGGTAGTGCGCAGTCTTTGGTGAATCGGCTCGACACCTTCGATCAACGTCTTAGCCAGATTCGTGAGAGTCTGAACGGACGGATGACGAGTAGCGTGACATTGATCAATAGTTACGCAAAGCAAATCGCCGCCTTGAATGACAATATCGTTCAACTTCAGGCCAAGACTCCGGGTCAAGCGCCGAATGATCTGTTGGACCAGCGTGACCTTTTGGTCAGCCAGCTCAGCCAAGAGGTTCGCGTGACCACTGTAAGCCAGCCTGAGGGCTCGATGGATGTGTTCATCGGTAACGGGCAATCGCTGGTGGTCGGCAATAAGATATCTTCCTTGCACACGGTGACATCCGCTACCGATCCTACAGCACTCGATGTGGCTTATTTGAATAACGGCAAATCTGCGAAGATCCAACAGAGCGAATTACAAGGGGGCAATCTGGGCGGGTATCTGGATTTCCGCCAGAATATCCTTGATCCGGCTGTCAACTCGCTGGGGCGCATCGCTATAGGCTTGGCGGAGACATTCAACCAGCAACATCAGCAAGGGATGGACCTTAAAGGCGCGCTTGGCTCTACCTTTTTCGCTAGCGCAGCCCCGCGAACGACACCAGCCTCCAGTAATCTTGGCTCCGGGGCGCTGACCGCTACCATCAGTAATGCGTCAGCACTGACCGCGAGTGATTACAGCGTGCAGTTCGATGGTGTCAATTACAATATTTTCGATACAACCAGTAACACCTTGGTGCAGTCATTCACTGCAGCCCAACTGACCGCAGGGCAAGTCGTGGCGGGTACGGGTATCACCTTGCAGTTGACCGGGGTTGCTTCTGTTGGGGATTCGTTCTTGGTGCGTCCTACAGCGGATGCGGCCAAAGGGATCACGCTCAATATCACTGACCCGACCAAGATCGCCGCCGCTTCCCCGGTCCGCTCAAATGCACCAATAAGCAATACGGGAATGGGCGTTATTGGCGCGGCTGCCGTTGATCCCACAGCGGTGCCCCTGTTACCGCTGAATGCAAATTTGCAGAACTTGGTGACGGTGACGTTTACCGATGCCACGCACTTTACGGTGACGGATAACACGACGGCGACCAATTTGGCCGTTGGCACGCTGTATGACCCCGCTGTCGGCGCGACCCTTTCCTTTAACGGATGGACGGCCAAGCTCACTGGCGCACCGTCAGCTAGCGATACTTTTACGATCCAAAGAAATACCAATGCCAGCAGTGACGGTAGCAACGTGCTCAAAATGGCCGAGCTGCAAACCGCCAATACCATGGCCAACGGCACCACAAGTTATCAGGGCGCATACGGGCAGTTGATCAGTCAGGTGGGCACTCAAACACGGGAACTTGATGTCACCAGCAAAGCCCAATCAAGCATGCTGGCGCAGGTTGTCAAAGCTCAGCAATCTACTTCAGGCGTCAATCTTGACGAGGAAGCCGCCAATCTATTGAAGTATCAACAAGCGTATCAAGCTGCAGCTAAGGCCATGGCTATCTCGCAGAGTATGTTTGATTCACTGTTGCAACTGGGAGGTTAATCATCATGCGTATCAGTACTAGTACTTTTTACAACGAGAGCGTCACCTCGATGAATCAGATGCAAGTCAATATCGCGCAGACGACTCAGCAACTTGCCACGGGACGCAAGATACTCTCTCCGGCAGACGATCCTGCGGCTGCGGCGCGGGCTTCTGAGTTGACCCAAACCGATTCGGCAAACACACAGTTCGGCTCCAATCGTATTGCGGCGACCAACGTGCTCTCGCTTGCTGATGGCGTCTTGCAAAGCGTGACCAACTTGCTGCTGGATGCTAAGGATGTAAGTGCGGCAGCGGCCAATGGCATGCTGGATCCCGCGGCTCGAAAGTCGATGGCAGTGGATATTCAAGGACGCCTGCAAGAATTGCTTGGCCTCGCCAACAGTACTGACGGTACCGGCAACTATATATTTGCCGGCGCTCAAGGCAAGGTGCAGCCCTTCGCCGATACGGCGGCTGGCGTGGTGTATCAAGGCGATGATGTGCAGCGCAAGGTGCAAGCCGCACCCGGACGTCAAATTCCCATCACTGATTCTGGTGCCGACATCTTCATGCGCATCCGCAATGGCAACGGCACATTCAATGCCTCCCCCGCGCTTGCCAACACGGGTGACAGTACGATCAATCAGGGTATCGTTACCGACACGGCTTTGTACGATGGCCATACCTACCAGATAGTTTTTACTGCTGCAAACACCTACGACATCAATGATGTAACGACAGGATTACCAGTGTCAGCGGGCAATGCATATGTGAGCGGGCAAGCGATCAGCTTCAAAGGGATCCAATTCGAGATCAAAGGCACGCCCGCCATCAACGATAAATTCGATGTGGCCCCAAGCAAGAACCAAAGCATCTTCGATACGCTCACCAAACTGGTGGCGACATTGAATACCAATATTCCAACAGGCAGTCCGATGAACGTTGCCACTTATCGGCAAGGTCTGAGTGACGCGTTTAACACTTTGGACCAAAGTCTGAGTTCAGTCTTGGGGGTGCGTGCCACCATGGGTGCCAGACTCAACGAGTTGGATGCACTGAACGTGACGGGGGAGAATCTGGGCTTGGAATACAAGGCCACCCTATCGAAGATACAAGACACCGACTACAACAAAGCCATCAGCGATCTGACACAACAACAGATGGTGCTGACTGCCGCGCAAAAATCGTTCTCGCAGGTTTCGAAGATGTCGTTGTTCGATTATCTGTAACAAGCCACAATGCACTCCAACTGACGGTGCACACATCGTGCGCCGTTTTATTTGGATATCTCGGC
The DNA here is from genome assembly GCA_041675405.1 of Sideroxydans sp. Classification (GTDB taxonomy): domain Bacteria; phylum Pseudomonadota; class Gammaproteobacteria; order Burkholderiales; family Gallionellaceae; genus Sideroxyarcus. The sequence goes on from JBAYTV010000081.1 coordinate 4,750, forward strand.
ATATCAAAAATAGGGCTTGGTTTATTGACGAAGCGGTTCTGTATCGTTAGGGTGCGCGTCGAAGCTGTTTCCACGACTTCGAAGCGTATTAAAACGACAAAGAGAACACGCGTGTCCAAAGACCTGACCGATTTCCATACCCTCGATCTCATCGCCCCTGCGCTGCATGTCACCTGCGGTCAGGTGTTGATGGATAGGCAGCGCCATATCGCCATCGTGGCGAAGCGCGGCAGGACGAGTGCGCATCTGGTGCAGGTGAAATCCGGCATGCTGAAACTGACCAAGCTCACGGCCAGGCAGTTGGTGGATGAGTGGTTCGATGCGGACTATCCCTTCGATCAAGCGGTGGCGAAGTTGCTTGAGTTGGGCAAACAGCATGGCATCACCGAGGCGGCGCGCATTGCGTTGGAAGGCTTGGCTAAATCGGGGCGTGAGCCGGTGCAGGAGAATCTGTTCGCTTGAAGCGCTCAGGCGGAACTCAGGCTTCGCTCAATTACCGGTGAAGCGGTAGCAGTTCTTGCCACTGTCTTTTGCCAGATACATCGCCGTATCGGCCACCTTCACCAAGTCTTCAGCATTCCCGCCGCTGTCGGGATAGATGGCGATGCCGATGCTGACGCCGACCGAGCAGGATTGGTCGGCGAGCATGAATGGCTGTCGTATCGTATCCAGAATCTTCTGCGCGACTATCTCTTTGCCGTTGCCAACGTTGCATAAGATGGCAGTGAATTCATCGCCGCCCATACGTGCCACGGTGTCGGATTCGCGCACGCATGACTGGATACGTTTTGCAGCTTCGGTGAGAAGCGCATCACCGATGGCGTGTCCCATGGTGTCGTTGATCTTTTTGAACCCATCGAGATCGAGGAACAACACAGCGACTGACTCTTTATCCCGTCTTGCCCGAGCAATGGCTTGGTTGAGCCTGTCGTAGAACAAGATGCGATTAGGCAACCCGGTCAGACCATCGTGGTGGGCCAGGTGCGTGACCTGTTCATTGGTTTGTTTCAAGCGCGTCAATAGCGTCCACAGGAAGCGCGCTTGAAATCCTCCAACCACGTTCTCGGCGCCCAATTGCGACTCAGCATAGGCGGAGACCGCGTCATCTCCCGTCAGATTGAATGCGAGGCAGGGCTGACAGGATTTGATGGCGGTTGCGACATCGGTGAAGTGCGAAACGCCAAGTTTTGTTGCAATGAGCAGTGCGGGAGCCGCGCTGTTGCTATCAACAATTCCTGCGATCTGAATCGCGGGATCTTCGCTAAATAACTCCAGCATCGCTGTGCCACCGCGTCCTGCACCGATGACTAATACTCTCTGTTTTGTTGCTTGCGTAAGCATTGCCTATCCTCCGGTAAAACTTTTTTTATATTTGCAGGAGAGTTATTCAGTCATGGTCTCCCCAGTTCCAACATGATACGCCCAACTGTATCCAATGCCTGATGTGTGAAGAAATCTATCAACGGGGCAAGGAAGGGGAGTATCAAGGCGAGTGCGCCAAAGCCGACCGCCAAGGTGATAGGGAAGCCGACCGCGAAGATGTTGAGTTGCGGTGCGCTGCGGGTGAGGATGCCGAGTGCCAAGTTGGTGATGAGCAGTGCAGCGATGAGCGGCAAAGCCAATTGCAATGCGAAAGCAAAGATGCTGCCGCCCCATTCTGCCAGTGTTCTAAAGCCCAGCGCGGAGGGCTGTGCGGTGCTGATGGGAAAGGATTGGAAGCTGTCAGCCAATGCAGCCAGCATATACAGGTGTAGATCCAAAGCCAAGAAAGCGAGTGCGGTGAGGATGCCAAGGAACTGAGCGATCACCGGGGTGAAGGAAGCATTCACGGGATCGAAGAAGCTGGCGAATCCCAAGCCCATCTGCATCCCCGCCAGATCACCGGCCATCTCGATCGCAGAGAAGACCATGCGCAAGGTGAAGCCCATCATCAGCCCCGCGATGATCTGTTGTCCCAATACGAACAAGCCTTGTGCTGATGCCGGGTCAAGGTCGGGCGGGATGGTGATGGTGGGGGCGATGACGATGGTGAGAATGACAGCGAACCCGACCTTGAGTCGCGCGGGCACTTGTCGATTCCCGAAGACAGGGGCGCTGGCGAGGAGCGCCAGGATGCGCGCCATCGGGAATATCAGGGTGGCAAGCCAGAGAGAGAGTTGCGAGCTGGTGAAACTAATCATGGCGTTGAGAAAAGC
>JBAYTV010000082.1:0-6911 GCA_041675405.1 Sideroxydans sp.
CTCAAGGATGCTAATCATGAAAAAACCCATGATCTCACTCAAGTTGCAGCATGGAGTCATGCTATTGGAGGCACTCATCTCCATCTTGATATTCTCCATAGGCATCCTTGCGGTCATCGCCCTGCAGGCGAATTCGATCAAATTGGCCAGCGATTCAAAATACCGTTCCGATGCCAATTTGCTGGCCAACCAATTAGTCGGCGAAATGTGGGTAGCGCACACCTCGCCGACTTTTGTGGGCGACTTTAGCACTGGCGGTGTGCGCTATCTTGCATGGGCCAACAGCAGTGTCGCAGCCACATTACCCCTCACCGGCGTTTCGGCCCCCACAGTGACCATCACTCAGGCGACCATTGCTGCCGCTTCAACGGTGAGTAGCACTGTTGATATCAATATCTTTTGGACCGTACCCGGCGAATCGCCCGGTACCGCAAGTGCACATCGCTACAGCACGCGCACCCAGATAACAAACAATTAGCAGGAGACATCGTGCCTTTATTGAATCCGACAACTCATATTCGCCAGCGTGAACTAGGCTTCACATTGGTAGAAATCATGGTCGGCATGGTCATCGCCATGCTTGGCATCATCATCATGATGCAGATGATGTCCGTCTTTGAGGGGCAAAAACGTACCACCACCGGTGGGGATGACGCGCAGAACTCTGGAGCCATCGCCTTGTACGGCATACAACTGAACATTCAACAGGCGGGATATTGTTTCTCGACTGGCGCATCCGCAGTTCAGCCCACCCACGCCACGGTCGGCGCGCTACGCCCTGTGATGATCAATGTGGCGACACTGGCCAGCAATGCCATCAGAGATGCCAACACCGACACGATTCTGGTCTCTTACGGCAATGATGCTTGCCCACCCGAATCCGCCTCAGGTGTCGCGGCAGCGGCCACGATGGTCATGCAAGCCTACGCAGTCCTGAATGGGAATCTGATGCAATGCGATTATCTGGCTACCGATTGTGCCCTTCCGGCCAGTTGGACTCAGATCGCCGGCGACGTCATCAGCTTAAAAGCCGAATGCAACGCAAACCAGAGCGTTCGTGTCGCACTCGTCACCATGAATCGACAGCTTGAAAAAACCCCTGTCACCGCCGCCGCCCCCACTTGGTCCGGAGCCACGGCAATCAATCTGACAGCCGCACCTGTGGACGCTGCCGCTACGGCACTTGCCGCCAGTGCCGCCAGTGCCGCATGGCAATTCTATCGATACAAATCGTTTGAAACTTTGACACCGATTAGAAACACACTCTGGTCAGGAGGCACAGGATGCTAACCCTCTACTCCAAACGACAATATCTGGCCACACACTCCAAACAAAAAGGCGTGGTGTTGCTGATCACCCTCATCATGCTGGTCGCCATGACACTTGCCGCTATCGCGCTGATGCGTTCCGTGGACACGACCAACCTGGTGGCCGGTAATCTTTCATTTCAGCAGAGTGCTCTCCACACTGCCGATGGCGGAACGGAAGAGGCGATCGCCTATCTCTATACCATCCCAGATCTCATGTGCAACGGCACAGGGGTCGGTGTCAATTGTGTGGCAGGTTATAAATCTTTTCACCAGCCAGCCTTGGAGCCACCCTCTGCCGGCGTGACTTGGGAGAGTTATTGGAATGCCATGGTCAATGGTCCCGGCGTAGTGGCACTCGTCAACGTACCTACCGGATATAGCGGTGCTTTCATCATCGAAGCCATGTGCGCCTCTGCCGGCAAAGTGAATTGCACCACCGCGACCACGACCTCCTCGACGACCACCCCGCAAGGACAAGACATGGGTAGCCAATCCCGCGCTTTCATTACCAACACGACCACGACGAACGCCAATTATTACCGCATCACCACCAGGGTCGAAGGGCCCCGCAACAGCGTCGGCTACGTTCAAGCTCTGATTGCACTGTAGTCGCCCACTTAAGGAGTCAACATGAATACATTCGCCCGCTCTGCCAGATTCGTCAGCACCGCCCTCTTGTTCGGCGCGATGCTCAACGCACACAGCGCGACCACCGATCTGGCGAATGCACCACTCATCACCTCGCCCACATCATCCGTTCTACCGAACGTATTCCTGATGCTGGATGACTCGGGAAGTATGGGTTGGGACTACATGCCGGACAATGCGAGTGATTTCAACAGCCCCGCTTATGGCGGCGCCAGCAACCAATGCAACGGCGTATTCTATGACCCCAACATCACCTATGACCCCCCTGTCGATTCGACCGGAACGAGCTATGCGAACTCCAGTTTCACCTCCGCGTGGAATGACGGTTACGACACTGCTGGCGGCAGCACCAACTTGAGCACAAGTTTCGTCCCCTCCGGCGGCGGCACTGCTGCCCCCGCCTATTATTTCAAATACGTCGGCACCCAAACTACCGAGAGACTGAAGGATTACTACAATACCAGCAGCACCTTCTACACCGAGTGCAACACCAGTGCCACCAGTGCCAAGATCACCGTGGGCTCCGGCACCAGCTCTGTCGTGAGCAGCATCAAGGTCAATACGACCATCGAGATCCTGTCCGCCCCGATAGCGGGTTCGGGCACGACAAGTACGGCCGCCAGCCAGATCGCTGCCAACATCAACGCCTGTAGTGCCGTCATCACAGGAAACTGCACCAGCACCGGTTATAGCGCCACCGTTTCCGGCAGCGTTGTCACCATCTGGCCTCCCTCAACTGTCGCGACAGGTTCTCCCTCTGTCACCAAAACATCGGGGTCGCAAACCTTCACGACAACCGCTTTCCCCACTCCAAAATTCATCAGGGTGGTGGTCAGTTCGACTTCCGGCCCGGGTGCTACTGATGAGCGCACCAACTTCGCCAACTGGTGGAGCTACTACCACAACCGCATGCTGACCATGAAGACCGCTACCGGCCGGGCATTCAGTTCTATCGGCACCACGTTCCGTGTCGGCTATGGCTCGCTCAACAACAATACCGGCTCCGACATGCTGCAACTGGACACGTTCGATACCACACAGAAAGCGAATTGGTATACCAAGCTCTATGCCGCCACGCCGAACAACAGCACTCCCTTACGCGAGGCGCTGTCCAAGGTCGGCAGGATGTATGCAGGCAAGCAGACCACTTTCAACGGAGCCACGATCACCGACCCCATCCAGTACTCTTGCCAACAGAACTTCACCATCCTCACCACGGACGGTTTCTGGAACGGCAACGCTGGTTTCAAAGTCGACGGAAGCAGTGCTATCGGCAATCAGGACTATTTTGAGCCGCGCGCCATGTACGACGGATCTAGTGTTGTCAGCACGACGACCACGCCCTACACCACTGTTCAACAAAGACAAGCTGTCACCACGGGGGCCGTTACCACGGTGACTTGGCAAAGTATCTATACCACCGTGGGCGCTGCCTGCTCCACATCAACTGTCGTTCCGGCAAACACCGTATCGGCTTACATGTATGATGATTACAACATAGCCTTGGGGCTTTCCGCCTCGGATCCAGACCCGGGCTATTGTTATAACCTTGCTGCTGACGCATGGGCTTGCAGAAGTCATAACACCAGCTCCTCTACCTATCCCGTCGTCTCCCAATCATCCGTGACAGACTCGACGGGCAAACCGTGGTATCTGGTATCAAGCGGCAGCACCCTAGGTTCGGGTTGCATCAATGATGAGGTACTCTTCAGCAATACCAATTACAGCAAAAGAAAAGGCGCCTGTTCTGGGACCGCAGCAGTGACCGGAAATCTAGTCACCGTAACTCCGAGAACTTTAAAAGAAGTCCTCTCCGGCTCGACAACCACTTCGGTCAACGATTACACGGCCAATCAAAGCACTACACAAACCACATCCAATGGTATTGTCGGGCCGGTCAGCGCACTCACCCCGACCACACCGACCTACAACTTCACCAGCAACGTGAGCACGAGCAGCACGCCTCCCACATCAGATGTGTGGGATTCCAGCTGGACTGACGGCACCTCTACAACGACCTGCGTTGCAACAGCTTCCCTCCCTGTACCAAGCTGGGTGTGGGCTACTCCGGACAGGACGACCAGCTCGACGGCCGGCACCACCACGACTACTGTGTTGAGCACCGTCGGCCCGACTGCGGGCACTCCGAACACGACTGGCACATCCAGTGGCGGAACATCCGATACGCTGGCTGATACCGCCGAGTACTACTACATCACCGACCTGCGCACGACCGCCTTGGGCAACAACCTGTCCGGTGCGCCGGGCGCGGTGAACGGCAGTGACATCAGCGCCAACAACGTGCCGTCCAGCGGTCTGGATGCGGCTTCCCACCAGCACATGACCACCTTCACACTGGGCTTGGGTGCGCGCGGCAAGATGGTGTTCGACCCCGCTTATGAATCGGCTACCACTAGCGATTTCTATTGGGTGAAACAAGGTAGCACGGCCAACGGCACAACCGTATGCCCATGGCAAGCTAGCGGTAGCTGCAATTGGCCAACTCCGGCCGCCAATAGTGTCGCGAATATCGATGACCTATGGCATGCCGCAGTCAACGGACGCGGCACCTATTTCAGCGCCGCCAATCCGACTGGACTTGCTACGGCGCTCTCCTCCGCACTGGCTGGTGTGTCGGCCCGAACCGGCTCGGCTGCAGCAGCAACCACCAGTAACGCGTTCGTGACGCAGGGTGACAACTTCCTGTTCCGCTCCACCTTCGTGTCGCAACAGTGGACAGGTGAGTTGATCCGGCAACAATTGGATGTCACGACAGGCGATGTATTGCCGACCATCGACTGGTCTGCACAATCCAAGCTGGATGCGAACTCATCCCGCAACATCTACTTCTTCGACTCAGGTGCAAGCAACAAGCTGTCCTCCTTCACGCTGGCCAATCTGACTACAGCCGGATTGAACAGCTACTTCGCCACGGCACATATCTCAACACTCAGCCAATTGTGCGGGGTAGGCGGTACTTGTCTGGCCAACTGGGCGGCCAGCACCCCCTATGTCGCGGGCAACGAATACCGGAACGGGACGACTTGGTATCACGTCAACACGGCTTACACCTCCGGACTCACGTTCGGTGCGACCGATACCACGAACAGTTCTGTGGTGACCGGTGTGGCCGGAACCAATCTGGTGAACTTCATCCGTGGTGATCGCACTTACGAGGGTGCATCTACAGACACCGATTTCGGAAAATACTATCGCCAGCGCAACCACGTGATGGGCGATATCGTGAGCTCCGAATCGAATTATGTGAAAGGCGCCTTGTCAATCAACTACGCGGACGACGGCTACAGCCCCACCCACATCAATGCCATGGCTGATAGGCAACCCATGGTGTATGTCGGCGGCAACGACGGTATGTTGCATGCCTTCTATGCCGCAGACGGCCGGATGGACAGTACGACAGGCCACATCGTGGCGTCAGGGGGTGTCAATGTATTGGGAGGTGATGAAGCTTGGGCGTTCATCCCGACAGCCGTCATCCCCAACCTCTACAAACTTGCCGACAAGAACTACAGCTTGCAACACCAGTACTACGTTGACGGATCACCGGTGACCGCAGATATCTGTGTGAGCAATTGCACCACTCCCGGCTCTGCCGTGTGGAAGACGATACTGGTGAGCGGATTGAATGGCGGCGGCAAGAGCTACTTTGCACTGGACATCACCAATCCTGCTCAACCCAAAGCACTGTGGGAGTTCACCGATGCTAACTTGGGTTACACCTACGGCAACCCCAAAGTCGTCAAATTGAAACCCACCTTAAGCTATCCAGGTGGACAGTGGGTCGTCTTACTGACCTCAGGCTACAATAATGACTCTGGCAACGGACAAGGTTACTTGTATGTGGTTGATGCGTACACGGGCGCGTTAGCCACCGATGTCAATGGCACCGGCATCATCGGTACTGGTGTGGGTAGCGTGGCGACACCGAGCGGGTTGGGGCGTCTGGATGCACCGTTAGTCACCCCCGGTGTCGATGCGACTGCGATGGCTGTCTATGCAGGGGATATGTTGGGCAATCTGTGGCGCTTCGACATCAATGGCGATCTCGGCGCGGCCGGATACGACGCTCAACTTCTCGCCACACTCGAGGATGCTTCTGGCAACGCACAGCCGATCACGACCAAGCCGATACTATCTCTGGTGGGTACGACTCTGGTGGTCTATGTCGGTACCGGACGCTATCTTGGTTCTAGCGATCTGCCCGACACCAACCAGCAATCCTTCTACGCCATCAAAGACACCTATCCCACGGGGACGACACCCAGTGTCGCTATCCATGGCGTTCCAAGGTCAGGCGGTTTTATTCAGCAAAGTCAGACCACGACGACCTGCCCTGTCGGTAGTTCTGCCAATATCTGTACGACAGGTGAGAGCGTGGTAGTGAGTAGCAATACTGCGGTCAGTTTCTCCACCCACGGCGGCTGGTTCTTTGATTTCCCATTGGCTGGAGAGCGCGTCAACACCGACCCGGCGATCATTGACGCCACGTTGATCTTCAACACCAACGTGCCAAATGCGAGTTCATGCTCGGTCGGTGGTGATAGTTTCCAATATCAGTTGAACTACTCAACGGGCGGCTCGGTTAGCTCCTCACCTTTGGGTGTGGTTGCGCACAAGTTGGGCAACGAGCTTGCTACTCGCCCTGTTGTGGCCACTCTGATAGATGGCAGAAATAAGGCTTATTCTCAAGGCTCTGGTGGCAACACCCCTGACGCCGGTGATGTCTGGAGAAATACGGAAGAGGGAGGGGGCAGAATCGCTACTGGACAGCCAAGCCGTAAATCTTGGCGAGTACTCATCCAGCAGTGATGAACTAAGTAGCTTTGTAAAAAATTACGGCGCACCTAAGTGCGCCGTAATTTTTTGGGACGTATTCGTTGTTTATATGTTCGGCGGATTCAGGGCTTTTGGAATCGGGAACACCACATTCTC
>JBAYTV010000083.1:0-6894 GCA_041675405.1 Sideroxydans sp.
CGTTTTTATTTTCGGGCTATCATGCGCCCATGCCATTCCAAGCCATCATCTCCGCGCCTTTCGGCAAGCTTGCCATCCGTTGTTCGGATGAGGATCTGTTGGGTGTCGAGTTCGTCTCTTCCCGCATGAAGTTGTTAGCTCCGACCAGCCCGATGGCGCGGGAGATATGCGATCAGTTGTCAGCCTATTTTGCCGATGCGAGTTTCGAGTTCGACTTGCCCTTCACGCTTGATGGTACGCATCACCAGTGTCTTGTGTGGCAGGGGCTGCTGGATATCCCACGCGGGGAGACGCTGACCTATGGCGAACTGGCGAAGCGGGTCGGCTCCAGCGCGCGCGCGGTCGGGCAAGCATGTGGCGGTAATCCGATACCGATCGTCATTCCTTGTCATCGTGTGGTGAGTGCGTCAGGACTGGGAGGTTTCATGCATCACGCCGAGGGCGATGCGCTCGATATCAAGCGGTGGTTGTTGGCGCATGAATCCTGAATCGTCATTCCCGCAAATCAGCGCATATTCAGGCTACGTTCAGAACCCTCTCCCCTCGGGAGAGGGTAGGGTGAGGGAAGGCCATGCAATCAGCGCGCCGCACTGAAAGTGTTCCCTCATCCCCACCCTTCTCCCGGTGGGAGAAGGGCTTCCCCAGAATATTCCAGACAACTGGGCGCCTACGCGGGAATGACGGAACGTTATGAACGACGTTGAATTGTTGGACGAGTTCAGCGATGCGCTGTGGTTAGAGGATGGCTTGTCGCGCAACACCCTGGAAAGTTACCGGCGCGATCTGGATAAATTCTCCATTTGGCTTCAGGCGCAACGCGGTTGCAGTATCGCCGCGACCACCCATGCCGACATCCAAGGTTTCTTGGCATATCTGGTCGGAGGGCAGAAAGCTAAAGCGACTTCGACCTCGCGCGCCATCTCCAGCCTAAAACGTTTGTTCCGCTACCTGCTACGCCAGAACAAGATCACTACCGATCCTACGCTACAGATCGCTACGCCAAAATTGCCGCGCAGTCTGCCCAAGAGTCTTACCGAAGAAGATGTGGAGTTGTTGTTGAACGCACCCGATGTGCAAACGCCGTTGGGGATGCGTGACCGCACCATGCTGGAGACTATGTATGCCAGCGGTCTGCGCGTGTCTGAATTGGTCACTTTAAAGGTGGCTCAAGTGAGCTTGGATATGGGTGTGACACGCGTGATGGGCAAGGGTAGCAAAGAGCGTCTCGTGCCCTTGGGGGAGGAGGCGCTGGATTGGATAAAACGTTATCTGGCCGATGGGCGCCCCGTGCTGCTGGATGGCAAGCTGACCGATGACCTGTTTGTCACCCAGCGTGGCGAAAGGATGACGCGTCAGATGTTCTGGTACCTCATCAAGAAACATGCGAAAGCGGGTGGTTTGCATAAGCCATTGTCGCCGCATACCTTGCGCCACGCCTTCGCCACACACTTGCTTAACCATGGTGCCGACCTGCGTGTAGTACAGATGTTGTTGGGCCACTCGGACATCTCGACCACGCAGATATACACGCATGTGGCGCGTGAAAGATTGAAGGCACTGCATGCGATGCACCATCCGCGCGGTTAACGTGAAACTCGCTTAGCGATTCGATTGCCTCCTCTCCCTCTGGGAGAGGATTGAGGTGAGGGAAACGAGCATGACAAGTACATTATCATGGGCGACACACTTGTCATGCACGTTAGATTTGGGCTCGGGCTGGTTTCATTGAAGGCCATTTCCTGCAATAATCCCGAGCTACCAAACGCATAAATCAAAAGAAGAGGCTACATCATGGCAATGACTCAAGACGATATGAAACGCGCGGTCGCTCAGGCGGCTATCACCTACGTGCCAAACGATTGCATCGTGGGCGTGGGTACAGGCTCGACAGCCAATTTCTTCATCGATGAGTTGGCCAAGATCAAAGGCAAGATCCGTGGTGCGGTCGCGAGCTCCGAAGCATCAGCCAAGCGTCTGCAAGGACATGGCATCGAGGTGTTGTCACTGAACGAAGCGGGTGATCTGCCTGTATACGTTGATGGCGCGGACGAGATCACCAAGCACATGCACATGGTCAAAGGCGGTGGCGGCGCATTGACGCGCGAGAAGATCGTGGCAGCCGCCAGCAAGAAATTCATCTGCGTGTGTGACGAGAGCAAGTTGGTGGATGTGCTCGGCAAGTTCCCCTTGCCTATCGAAGTCATTCCGATGGCGCGTAGCTACATCGCGCGTGAAGTGGTGAAACTGGGTGGTCAGCCGAAATTGCGTGAGGGTTTCACTACCGATAACGGCAATGTCATCCTCGATGTGCACAATCTGCAGATCATGAACCCAGTGGAATTGGAGACATTGTTGAACCATTTGCCAGGCGTGGTGACCAACGGTCTGTTCGCGCGTCGCGGTGCAGATGTGTTGTTGCTGGGCACGCCGAACGGTGTGAAGACGCTGACAGCTTGAGCCGCTGTCACAAAAACTTAACGACGAGTCGATAGCATCCGTCATTTGCAACGATATTAAGGAAATACCATGGTCAGCAGCGAACATACCTCAAAGCAATTCGACACCGAACTGGAAGCCGTGCGTGCACGTGTGCTGCAGATGGGCGGTCTGGTCGAGAGCCAGATCAAGCAAGCGGTCGAATCGTTGACCACAGGCGATGTGGCGTTGATGAATCGTGTGATCGAAAACGATCACAGCGTGAACGCGATGGAAGTCGAGATCGACGAGAGCTGCAACCGCATCCTCGTACGTCGTCAGCCTGCCGCAGGCGACTTGCGTATGGTGATGACCGTCATCAAGACCATCACCGACCTGGAGCGCATCGGTGACGAGGCAGAGAAGATCGCACGTATGGCGAAGCTGTTGTCGCAGAAAGAGCGTTTGCATCTGCCGCGCTACAACGAGATCAAACATGCTGCCGACATCGCTCTGGATATGTTGCGCAAATCCTTGGATTCTTTCGCGCGCCTTGATCTGAATGTCGCCGCACAGGTGGTACGGCAGGATGAACAGGTGGATGAAGAGTTCCGCGCCATCATGCGTTACCTCATCACCTTCATGATGGAAGACCCGCGCACCATCTCTACTTCGCTGGAGATATTGTTCGTCGCCAAGGCTATCGAACGTATCGGTGACCATGCAAAGAACATGTCGGAATATGTGGTGTACATGGTCAAGGGGCGTGACGTGCGTCATGTGACCGTGGAAGAGATCGAGCGCGAAGTCCAACAGTAACCCGCTTCCAATTTATCGACGATACTGCGTTGGCTTCCTCTCTCACTCCTAGTCGTGCAACGGCGACACGTTACTGGCGAAGCCAGCCGATTGCGGGAGTCGTTGCGGGTCGCCCATCCCGCACCGAAGCTTCGCTCACCGTGTCCGGGCGACAGTTGTACTGCCCGCGTCGTTAGCTCGTTGCCGCCTTGTCTCCTCTTCAAATTGAAACCGGGTTGATCTAATCGTGCAACAACAGCCACTCCTTGCAGCAATCGATCTGGGGTCGAACAGTTTTCGACTTCAGGTGGCGCGGGTGGTGGACGATCAGCTCTACATGCTCGATGGTTTGCGCGAGGCAGTCAGGCTTGCCGCAGGTCTAGACGAAGACAAGTTGCTTGACCAGGCAGCACAACAGCGCGGCTTGTCTTGTTTGCAGAAATTCGGAGAACGTCTCCGTGGTTTGCCACCCGAAGCGGTACGCGCGGTGGGCACCAACTCTCTGCGTGTCGCCAAGAACGCGCCTGAATTCCTGAAAAAAGCCGAAGCCGCACTTGGGTTTCCCATCGAAGTCATCGCGGGTCGCGAAGAAGCGCGCTTGATCTATCTGGGCGTCGCACAAGGTTTGCCGCGTACCGATGAGCGCCGCATGGTGATGGATATCGGTGGCGGCTCGACGGAGTTCATCATCGGACAGGGCCTGCAACCGGCGCATCTGGAAAGTCTCTACATGGGCTGCGTCAGTTTCAGTGCGCGCTATTTTGCCGATGGCAAGGTAAACAAGTCCAACCTCAAACAAGCTGAATTCGCGGCACGTATCGAGTTGCAGACCATTGTGGCCGACTACACCAGTGATCACTGGGATGTGGCGATGGGCTCATCGGGGAGTGCGCGCGTCATCTGCGACATCTTGGAGCTGAACGGGTTCAGCGATGGTGGCATCACGCTTGAAGGGCTTGAGAGATTGCGTGCCCTACTGCTCAAAGCAGGTGATGTGAATAAGCTAGATCTGCTCGGTTTGAAACCGGATCGTATCCCCGTGCTGCCAGGTGGGCTCGCCATCATGTATGCGGCATTCTGCGAGTTGGGCATTGCGCGCATGCAGCCAGCATTGGGCGCGTTGCGCGAGGGTGTGCTGTACGACCTGCATGGGCGCTTCACCCACAACGATATGCGCGAAGCGACGGTGCAGCAATTCATGCGTCGCTACCATGTCGCACCCAAGCAAGCGAAGCGGGTGGCGGGGCTGTCAACCATGCTTGCCCAACAATTCTTGGGTGATCAGTTCGATGAGCCGACCATGCACTATCTGCAATGGGCTGCCAACTTGCATGAGATCGGCATCAGCGTCGCCCACAGTGGTTACCACAAGCACTCGTCCTACATCCTTGCCAATGCAGATATGCCGGGATTCTCGAAAAAAGAGCAGACGCAGTTGAGTCTGCTCACTTTGGCGCATCGTGGCCGCTTGGAAAAGTTGCGCGCACAGTTGCGCGAGCCTAAGGATCAGGCTTTGGTCATGTCCTTACGTTTGGCGACCTTGTTCTGTCGCAATCGTAGCGGAGTCCACTTACCCAAGATGCAAGGTCGTTTCAGCGGGACCAAGTTCCACCTTTCCTTGGAGCAAGGCTGGTTGACTCAGAATCCATTGAGCGAGACCGCTTTGCAGGAAGAGGCGGCGCAGTGGAAAGAGTTGGGCATCAGTGTGCAGGTGGGAGAGGCTTAAAACGGAATTCTCCCCCGTCATTCCCGCGCAGGCGGGAATCTAGTTGTTTGAGAATCCTCGAGTAGCGAGGCAATCCCAAAGCTCTGTCTGCTTCGCAGGATGTTTATTCCGATGGATTCCCGCCTGCGCTGGAATGACGCACGCCCCAGCATGCTAAACTCCGCGCCGAAGCTGGCTAGACAGTCGCTGCGTCCGCAAGGGCGGAGAGGACAACGAAGTTGCAGTGAAGACTCATGCGCAAAGCGCGTGATGTCGAAACTACAACTTTGCGTTGCAGTGAAGACTCATGCGCAAAGCGCGTGATGTCGAAACTAAAGTCCGGGTTCCCGGACGTTCTATACCCCACATGCTAAACTCCACAATGAAGCTGGCTAGACAGTCGCTGCGTCCGTAAGGGCGGAGAGGAAAGTCCGGGCTCCACAGAGCAAGATGCCGGTTAACGACCGGACGCCGTGAGGCGATGGAAAGTGCCACAGAAAATAAACCGCCAACTTATTTCGGTAGGTTGGTAAGGGTGAAACGGCGAGGTAAGAGCTCACCGCGCGGGTGGCAACATCCGTGGCAGGGTAAACCCCATCTGGAGCAAGACCAAATAGGCAAGCTTTGGCGCGGCTCGCGTCGCTTGCGGGTAGGTTGCTTGAGCGTCAGGTAACGAAACGCCTAGAGGAATGACTGTCCACGACAGAACCCGGCTTATCGGCCAGCTTCACCTGTTTTTATTCAATGCATCTTCCAATTGCGCCGCTGGCATATAGCCAGGATTGATCATGCCGTTGGCGAAGATCAGTGCGGGTGTGCCATTCACTTTCAACTTCGCACCCAGTTGGCGCACCTTGGTAGTGCCGGTATCGCATTTTCCAACGGGTGGAGTAACGCCATTCAGCATCAAGTCGTCCCACGCTTTCACTTTGTCTGTGCTGCATAGCACGCCCTGCACCTTCTCGGCTGAGCCGTCAAAGATCGGGTAAAGGAACAGGTACAGGGTGACGTTCGTCACATCTTGCAATTCATGCTCCAACTTCTTGCAGTAGCCGCAGTTCGGGTCGGTGAAGTAAGCCATCTTGCGACTGCCGTCCCCTTTCACTTTTTTGATGGCGAGGTCGAGTGGAAGCTTGTTGAAATCGACCGCGAACAAAGTGCGAGAACGCGCTTCGGTGATGTTGCGGCGAGCCTTCAGATCAAACATGTTGCCGTCGATCAGATATTGCACTGACTTGTCGGTGTAGAAGATGTGGTCGCCGGTGACCACTTCATACAAGCCCACCATCGGTGTTCGGTTCACTTGAGAAACGGGGCCGATGAGTTGTTCGTAGTTCTTTTGCAGATTGGCTTTGATGGATTCGGTGGTCTTGTCTGCTTCGGCAGCGTGAGCGAAGGAGAGGGTGAGCAGCAATAAGAGAAGTGAACGAAACATGGTTGGTGTCCTTGAAGTGAAATCAGTTGAGTGCATGACGCGCCAGCATCTTCTTCAGCGGCACGATCTTGTTGGTGGCAGTGAGGCCGATATTGCGCAAGGTGCGCAGAATGGGGTTGTCGTTGACGAACAGATGTTTCAGCGCATCCGTGGTGAGTTGCATGGAGAGGATGTCGGCTTTGCGCGCGCGCTCGTAACGACGCAACAAACCGAGGTCGCCGCAATCCAGCGCACCGCGTTGCATCAGTACTTCGGCCAGCGCGTGTGCATCGTGTAGCCCCAAGTTCACGCCATGCCCGGAGAGGGGGTGGATGTTGTGCGCGGCATCGCCAATGAGTGCCAAGCGCGGTTTGGTGAGGTGCGCCAGATTCAGCACGCGTAGCGAGAACGAAGCGGGCGGGGTGATGACTTCCAAGTCGCCCAAAGTATGTTGGGCCGCTTCAGCCACCCGCACACTCAATTCCTTGTGAGTAAGCGCCAACAGTTCGGCGGACTTCTCTGGGCTCACCGACCATACGATGGAGACGCGTTTGCCCGGTAA
>JBAYTV010000084.1:0-6883 GCA_041675405.1 Sideroxydans sp.
CACAGGTGGGTTTTCTTTGGGTCGTGGCAATTACAGCGGCAACAAGCGTTAATTCCCTACGCTGAGCAGGTCGAAAAGGCACGCCGCTGGCGTGCCTTTTTTCTTGGTTGTGCGGAGCCCTGCTATCTACTATCCTCACACCCGTTTTAATTTGAAGATTCAACCTATATGTCCATCAGCATCAAAACGCCACAAGAGATAGAAAAGATGCGCGTCGCAGGCCGACTCGCAGGTGAATTACTGGATTACATCGGCCCTTTCGTCCAAGCCGGTGTGACTACCGACGAATTGAATAAACTCTGCCATGACTACACAGTCAACGTGCAGAAAGGTATTCCTGCCCCGCTCAACTACGCACCGGGTGGCAACAAACCTTATCCAAAATCCATCTGCACCTCGATCAACCATCAGGTCTGTCACGGCATCCCCGGGGATAAGAAATTAAAGAACGGCGACATCATCAACCTTGATGTCACGCCTATCAAAGACGGTTATCACGGCGACTCTAGCCGTATGTATTACGTGGGAGAACCCTCCATCCAAGCTAGACGCCTGTGTGAAGCGGCCTACGAGGCGATGTGGCGTGGCATTCGCGTCGTTCGACCCGGCGCTCACTTGGGCGACGTTGGTCATGCCATCCAAAGTTTCGCCGAAGGATTGGGTTACAGCGTAGTGCGTGAATTCTGCGGGCACGGTATCGGCGCACGCTTCCATGAAGAGCCACAAGTGCTTCATTACGGCAAGCCAGGCACAGGCGTAAAAATAGAGGCCGGGATGATCTTCACTATCGAACCCATGATCAATGCGGGCAAGAAAGACATCAAACAATTGGGGGATGGCTGGACCATCGTCACCAAAGATCATAGCTTGTCAGCCCAATGGGAACACACCATATTGGTGACCGAAAATGGATTCGAAGTGTTGACCCTCTCGGCTGGATCCCCCCCTATTCCGAACTGATGACCATCGCATTGATACGTGAGAGCCTGCGTACGGCACGCCAAGTGCTGAGACAGGACTACACCGAACAGCCCAACCCGACCCGATATCTGCGCACGCACAGCAAGACCGTCGATGCGCATGTGATGGAGATATGGCGCAGACTAGTGTTGCCACCAGAAGTGGCGCTGGTCGCCGTGGGGGGATATGGGCGCGCCGAACTCTATCCGAAGTCAGACATCGATCTGTTGGTTTTGCTACCCCAAGATGCCGATGCCGATCTGGAACAACGCTTGCAAACACTGGTAGGCAACCTGTGGGACATCGGACTCGAAGTCGGCCATAGCGTGCGTACTGTGGCGCAGTGCATACAAGAATCTGCCGATGTGACGGTGCAAACCAATCTGCTTGAGGGAAGACTACTCATCGGCTCAACGGCTCTGTTCAAAGCACTGCAAACCGCGTTGAATGAAAATCTCGACCCGCGTGCGTTCTATAACGCAAAACAGCAAGAGCAGATCCAGCGTCACACACGCTTTATCGACACCGATTTCAATCTCGAACCCAATTTGAAGGAAAGTCCGGGAGGGCTGCGTGACCTACAAACGGTGCTCTGGATCTCACGGGCATCCGGATTCGGACATACTTGGCAAGCCTTGGCAAAGGCCGATCTCCTCACCCCAAGCGAAGCAAAACAGGTCGCCCATCACGAGCACTTCCTGCAGGACCTGCGCATACGGCTTCACTATCTATCTGGCCGCCATGATGATCGCGTGGTGTTCGAATACCAGACGCCCTTGGCTGAACAACTAGGTATCACTGCAAGCCCGCAACTGCGTGCTAGCGAATGCATGATGCGACGCTATTACCAGACCAAACGCGCCGTCCAACAACTGAATGCCGTGCTGTTGCAGACCATGCGAGCCCGACTGTTCCCTAGCGCAGAGACCTTCCCGCTAAATGAACGCTTCGTTGCGCGTGACGATAAGCTCGAGGCAAGAGATGAGATGCTGTTCGAGACGAATCCATCGGCCATCCTCGAAAGCTTCCTACTCCTACAACAACATCCGCGCCTGACCGGATTCTCAGCACAGACACTTCGTGCCTTGTGGCGAGCACGACCCAAGATCGGCGCGAATTTCCGTGCAGATAAGACCAACCACGATTTGTTCATGGATATCTTCAGGCAACCGGAGGGTTTGACCCACGTGCTGCGCCGCATGAACCAACAAGACATACTCGGGCGCTATATCCCCGCCTTCGGACGTGTCGTCGGTCAAATGCAGCATGACCTCTTCCACGTCTACACGGTGGATGAGCACATCTTGATGGTGATCCGCAATCTGCGTCGCTTCACGCTTCCCATATACGCTCACGAATTCCCACTCTGCAGCAAACTCATCACTGATTTCGCGCGTCCAGAAGTGCTTTACCTGGCAGGACTATTCCATGACATCGCCAAGGGACGCGGTGGTGATCATTCGAAACTTGGGCGGGCGGACGCCACCCGCTTTTGTAAACAACATGGCGTGATGCGCGAGGACAATGATCTCATCGTGTGGCTCGTGGAGAATCACCTCACCATGTCGTCCACAGCACAAAAACAGGACCTTTCCGACCAGGACGTGATTGCCGCATTTGCCTCCAAGATCAAGAACGAGCGCTACCTCACCGCCCTTTATCTGCTGACCGTTGCGGATATCAGGGGGACAAGTCATAAGGTTTGGAACGCCTGGAAAGGTAAGTTGCTAGAGGATCTATTCCACGCCACTAAACGTTTCCTGAGTAGCGGCAAGATCGCCGACCAAGCAGGTGAATCCCGTCGTTTGGCGGTTGAATCGTTGAATCTCTATGCGATCCACCCAGATGTCTACAAGTTGCTGTGGACCCAACTCGACGACGAATATTTCACGCGCCACGAACCCCATGAGATCGCGTGGCATACCCGATTGTTGGCGCATCGGGTGAACACGGACGTACCTATCGTGAAGGCCAGACTAAGCCGCATCGGCGAAGGCATGCAGGTACTCGTCTATGCACAAGACAAGCCGTTCCTGTTTGCAAAGATATGCAATTTTTTCGCGCGCATGTCCTACAACATCATGGAAGCAAAGATATTGACCACCCAGCACGGCTACGCGCTGGATAGTTTCTTAGTGATGGATGCCAACGACGACAAGACCGAATATCGCGATGTGATGAACTACATCGAATATGAGCTTACTCAACATCTGTCCAATGACGAGATCTCCAAAGCCGCTCAGGGCGGAAGGATCAACCGACAACTAAGGCATTTCCCGATCACCCCCAAGGTCGAAATTGATCGAGATGAGAAAGGACAGTTCATCCTCTCTATCATCGCTGGCGACCGCCCTGGGCTATTGGCACGCATCGCCCATGCACTCGCGCAGCATGAGATCGAGCTACATAGCGCAAAGATCAATACCTTAGGTGCGCGCGCCGAAGACACTTTCCGTATTGGCGGGAAGGCTCTAACGCAAAGAAACGTCGCTGATAATCTGTGTGAAGAACTACGGCAACTTCTGGCTTGAACGATCTGGGGGTGGTGCGAAGAATCTGGAGGCGCGACCCAGAGTCGAACTGGGCTAAACGGATTTGCAATCCGATTAGCATAATTTAATTCTTTTCTTTATTGACGGTACTTCCAAGCCATTCTACAATACTCACAGTGAATTTCGGGAACAAAACGGGAACAGTGAGGGTTTTTAATGGCAACTTTTAAGCAGCGCGATTCCGGTTATTGGCAAGCCGTCATAAGACGTAAAAACCATCCCCAGCAATCCAAGACGTTCGAGAGGCGTGATGATGCAGAAGTATGGGCTCGTGATGTCGAGAACAAAATGGATAAGGGCGTCTTCCATGACATGACTGAGGCTGAGAACACTACGCTGAAGGAAGCACTAGGCCGTTATGAAAAGGAAGTATCAAAACATAAAGACGGTTACACACAAGAGAAGATTCGAATCCGAGCTTGGAAGAACGACTCTCATTTCAAGAACGACTCTCAAGAAGTCAGCCGATCCTTCAAGCTTTCTGGACGCTCATTAGCGTCATTGCGGGGATCTGATTTTGCCAAATGGCGCGACCGCAGACTTGATGACGTTTCAAGTAGCACCGCGCAAAAAGACCTAGCAATCATCTCGCATCTATTCACCATTGCGGCTGATGAATGGGGCATTCCGATTGCCAATCCCATCCGTAACGTAAAGATTAAAGCTGAGGATAATAGTCGCGATCGGATTTTCGAGAAGGGTGAAGAAGAACGTCTGCTAAAAGAGCTCACACCGACGGCGGGAAGCCGTACAAAGCTCCGTTCAATATGGCTGACCCCTCTAGTCATAGTCGCCGCAGAAACGGCTGCACGGCAGTCTGAATTACTTGCGTTGAAGTGGTCTGACGTTAACATTGATGCGGGCGTGATCCGAATTAAAGGCAAGGCTCGGAAGACGAGATTAGCTGCAACCAGTAAGAAGTCTTCAGCAATCAAGAGTCGCACAAAGAATAAAGACAAACATAGAGACGTTCCACTATCTCCACGAGCCATCGAAGTTCTTGATGCTCTTCCTCGTCATATAAGCGGCAAAGTATTCCCAGTCAGTGCACAGGTGCTGAGAAACGCATTTATCAAGGCTGTTAAGCGTGCAAAGATCGAAGACTTTCACTTTCACGACTTGAGGCACGTTGGAACTAGCAAGCTTGCTGAAAAACTCAGTATGCAAGAGCTAATGAAATCGACTGGGCATAAAAACTCACGGATGCTTGAGCGTTATTACCACCCCAAGGCGGAAGATATGGCGAAGAAGTTGGCGGCCTAAGGTCGCGCTTGATCTAAAGGAAAGTACAAGGTCAAAAGAAGAGGCACGTCAAAAGCACGGGTCTGGCACAGCGGTCACCGACTTCGCTTGCCGCTCTTTGGTAACACCTGTTGTAACACCTGTTGTAACACCTGTTGTAACACCTGTTGTAACACCTGTTGTAACACCTGTTAAAAGTCCACCCGGGTGGACTTTTCATAGCTGGACTATTTACCGCCCGGTTCCACTGGAACAACGCACATGCGAACGCGCCTGCGTGCCCTCAGGGAACGCACCTGCGTTACTTCATCATGATGTGCCGCAGAGGTTTCGGCTGCCAGTCCAAATCGATTGAGGCCCCTGCCCTCAGGATTTCTACGACGCAAATATCATCCCGGTTGCTGAGCCCTTCCCCTTTGTAGATCAGCCCATGTGCCGTCCATTGACGCTTACCTGAGTCGCGATGGGTGATGTACCAGTGGGTCTCTTCTAAAGTGTAATGAAGGAAGGCAACGTCATTACGCACATCCTCTTTAGGATCAATAACAGAACAGTCAGGCATGAATCCAATGTGATCGGCCAGCGTGGTCAGCCGATCCATTATGACTTCGGAAAACTTTGATTCATCAATCACATCAGCCATCAACATCTGTTCCATGTTCACGAAATAGTCGATTTCGCTGAGGTCTAAGGATCTGGGGTGGCTTTTAGTCATAGCTGAAGAGTGTAATTGCGGGCTGAATCAATGCAAGCAGAATACTTTCACAGTAGATTTGGACACAGTTGCATCGCTCGCTTAATCAGCATGTTACGTGCAAGAATCAGATTCTATTCATCAAGATATCGAGATGTCACATGATAAAAGCGTTCAATAATTTTGAGGATATAGAAGCTCAATTCAAAGCAATCGAAAGCGACTTATCGCACGCTCGACGTACTATTTTGTCTCTTGTTTCTCCACCAGCTTTACGCAAAGTTGTAGATACATATAAAGAATGCAAAACTTTTGAAGATGTTGAAAAATGGCGTGATGACGTATCAACCGAGGTTCTTAAGTTTGCTCAAGTGAATGAACGAGGCCGGGCTGCATGCCCACTCTGCGGCAGCTCAGGATCCAACGTACAAGGTTGGGGGTACAAGTTTGAAGATGGTTTGTGGGCGCATTTGGCAAATTACGGAAAAGTAAACGAATGCTCAATTTTGCGACACATCAATGCACTCGCTCGCGAGCGCGTAGAAAGCAAGATTGATGAAGATGCATTAGCTAAAGCTATGGGTCGGTGAATAGGTGATCAACCGCCCAGAACCGGCCGTGACCGTGAGAGCTGGGCGCTGACAGACCACGTGCTTTTGATCTTGCTCTTGTACTGGTATGTGATCGGTCGTTACGTCTGCAATAAATACATGCATCAAGCATCACCCATTGACATAGAGTTCACGGCTCATTCAACAGGCTCACATCATGACTAATCCATCTAGACACATCACCAAGAAGACCACGGAAGAGCTTAATGAGCTTCTCGATTACATCAAGACATCGATGGATCTGCTGAGCGAAGGCATTGAGCGTGACGGCGAACCCATGACTGCGCTTGAGATAAAGACGGACACTGGACCGATCATGATTGTCATTGGTGGCGGCAAGTGTGTTGGTGAGATGAAGGCAGCGATGGGATTTTCTGACGACGAGGCGCATTGGTTGATGCAAGGCACCCCGGTTGAGTCCGGAGAGAATCTCCCTGCGCTTGAGGCATTTGTGAAGAAGAATCTTTGACCGATTGACCCTTCAGCAGTGCTATCAGTAATACTGGTAGCTATGCCAGTAGCAGTGCTAGTAGCATTAACTGCCACTATGATCCACCGCTGTGGGCACCGGTGTGGGCACACCGGTGGATTTGTTAAGACCTAACCCCCGCTGGGGTATCCGCTGGCACCCCTGAGGCACCCCCGCTGGCACCCCCACGGGGGTCTTGAACTCTGTACGTCACGCTGTGCGTCTTCCTAAGCGTTACGCACTGCGTTAGTTACTAGAGTTTTTGCACCAAGTCAGTGCATTGCTGAACCGAATCAACGCCGTGGCGTTCCCCGTGGCGTTCCCCGTGGCGTTCCCCGTGGCGTTCCCCGTGGCG
>JBAYTV010000085.1:0-6881 GCA_041675405.1 Sideroxydans sp.
CACAAGGCAAGGTCATCGACCTGCCTAAAGGGGCGACGCCCGTGGATTTCGCTTATGTGGTGCACACCGATTTGGGGCACCGTACGCGCGGGGCGAAACTGAATGGCAGCATCGTGCCGCTTAATACCAAGTTGCAAACGGGGCAGCGTGTGGAGATATTGACCACCAAGCAAGGCGGCCCGAGCCGTGATTGGTTATCCCCCAAATTAGGTTTCCTGCAAAGCGCGCGGTCGCGCGCCAAGGTGCGTCACTGGTTCTCTGAACAGAATGTGGATGACAGCATCGCGCAGGGCAGGGCGTTGCTCGATCGCGAGTTGATACGAGTCGGTCCTTCGACGCTGCTCAGGACAGGTTCGCCCGATGTGAATCAAGAGAAGCTCGCGCAGAAATTGGGCTACAACAAGCTGGATGATCTGCTCGCTGCCCTCGGTCGTGGCGATATCACCCCGCGTCGTGTCAGCTTGGCTATCGGGCAAGAAGCGCCCGTGAATGCGCCGCGAGCTAGCACGCAGACCATCGCGACATCCGATGGCAACGTGGTGATCGAAGGCGTGGGCAATCTGGTGAGTCGCACCGCGAAGTGTTGCAGTCCTGCCAAGGGAGACGACATCATCGGTTACGTCACACGCGACCGAGGTATCACCATCCATCGTCGTGATTGCCCCTTCATGCAGCGCGTACCGGAAGAGCGCGAGGATAGATTGCTCGAAGCAAGATGGGCTGCCAAATAACCTAGGCCGTCATTCCCGCGTAGGCGGGAATCCAGTGCACCTATTAAAAATGCATTCGGTTTTGCCTTCGCGTTGCGAAGATATTTTCTTATTACTGGATTCCCGCCTGCACCCGCAAGGGGTACTCCGTGGTTGTACGGGGCTAAAGCCCCAACAACACACGCAGCGCGGGAATGACGAGACTAAAATGATTGGCATGTCAGTTCAATCGCGCAATACCTAACTAAATCCAAAAAACAAAATGCCACCCATCATCACTGCCACCGACCTCGTCAAACAATATCCCGGCGTGCGTGCCGTGGATGGCATCAATCTCACCATCCCACAAGGCATCTGCTTCGGTCTGCTCGGCCCTAACGGTGCGGGCAAGACCACCACCATCGAGATGCTGGAAGGCATCCACCAACCTACGAGTGGCATCGTGCATTACAAGGGCGAGCAGCTAGGGGCGCGTTACCGTGAGGAGGTGGGCATCCAGTTCCAGCATACGGCCTTGCAAGAATTCTTGACTGTGCGCGAGACCTTGCAGTTCTTCGAACGCCTCTATACCGAGACGCTTCCTATCGACGAAGTCATCGAGCTGTGCTCGCTCACCGATATCCTAGACCGCGACACGCGCAAACTTTCCGGCGGCCAGCGTCAACGCCTGTTGCTTTCTTTGGCACTCATCAATGACCCCGATCTCATCTTCTTGGACGAGCCGACGACCGGCCTCGATCCGCAAGCGCGGCGCAACTTTTGGGATCTGGTGAAACTGGTGAAGTCGCGCAACAAGACCATCGTGCTCACCACGCACTACATGGAAGAGGCGTATGCGCTGTGCGACGAGATCGCCATCATGGATAAAGGGCGTATCGTGTCGCAGGGCACACCAGAACAATTGCTGAAAGAACATTTCGGTGACGTGGTGTTACAGATACCGGGTGACGATGCGGCTGGGAAGTTGATGCAGATGGACATTGGTGCAGTACCGGCGGGTGAGCTGTTCGAGATCAAGACCAACCGCCTGCACCATACCCTGCAACAGCTCATGGACAACGGAATCAATCTGGACAGGTTGCGCATCCGCGCGTGGACGCTGGAAGACTTGTTCATCAACGTCACGGGAAAAGATAAAGCTGTCTAAGGTGCGTCGTCTTTCCCGCGCAGGCGGGAATCCAGTGTTTCTATTAAGAATGCATTTGGGCTTTGTCTTCGCGTCGCGAAGGTATGTTTTATTGCTGGATTCCCGCCTACGCGGGAATGACGGCTAAAAGTTTAAGGTAAGCAACTATGAAAAAATTCCTCGCCGTACTACACGCCCGTAACATGGAGTTCCTGCGCGACCGTTCCGCGCTGGTGTGGAACCTCGCCATGCCGTTCATGCTGGTGTTCGGCCTTGCATTCACCTTCTCCGGTGGCAACAAAGTCATCTACAAGATCGGCCTCGTGGGCGGCATCGAACAATTGACGCAAGCCGCGCCCAAGTTGCCGACCACACAGCACCTGCAATTCATCCCCTACGACGATCTCGATACCGCCATCAACAAGGTGAAGCATCACCAGATGGACATGCTCATCGACGTGAACGCCGCGCCCAAATATTGGGTCAACACCAGCTCGCCCAACGGCTATCTGCTGGAGCGCATCATCTGGGGTGTGGGGGCAGACAAGTTCGAGCGGCAAGCGGTGGAAGGTGCCGAGATACGATACGTGGACTGGTTCCTGCCCGGTATCCTTGGTATGAACATGATGTTCGCCTGCCTGTTCGGCGTGGGCTTCGTCATCGTGCGTTATCGCAAGAACGGATTTTTGAAGCGACTCAAAGCGACGCCGCTGGGCGCGTTCCAATTCCTCTTCGCGCAACTCATCTCGCGCCTGCTGCTGGTCGTTGTTATCACCACCATCGTGTATGTGGGGTGCGACTTCTTCATCGACTTCAACATGCAGGGTTCGTATGGCACGCTGCTGCTCGTCACCACATTAGGCGCGATGAGCCTCATCTCCATCGGTCTTTTAGTCGCCGCGCACACCGCGAGTGAAGAGCTGGCGGGCGGCATGTTGAACATCGTGACGTGGCCGATGATGCTGCTCTCGGGAGCGTGGTTCTCTTTGGAAGGTGCACAATCTTGGGTGCGGACCATTTCTGAATTCTTCCCCCTTACCCACATGATCTCCGCCACCCGCAGCATCATGAACGAAGGTGCGACTTTGGCGCAGGTGATGCCGGATGTCTGGGTGCTATCGCTGACCAGCGCGGTGTTCTTGGCGATCGGGGCGTTTGTGTTCAAGTGGGAATGATTTCTTGTAACTCGCAAGGCAGCCAACTTGCCATTTTTTGTATGGTTCTATAATATACAGCCATGATTGATTTAACCAAGATTGCCGACTTCGACTGGGATGAGGGAAACGCCCGCAAGAATGAAAAGCATGGTGTCTCTACGGCGGAATCTGAGCAGGTGTTTTTCAATGAGCCACTGTTATTGCTTGCCGATATGAAACATAGCGAAGGCGAACAACGGTTTCATGCATTGGGTAAAACGGACGAAGGCCGAACCTTGCATATCACCTTCACGCTACGCAATTCAGGACAACGGATTCGCGCCATTTCAGCCAGAGATATGCACAGAAAGGAGCGCACGATTTATGAGCAAGCCACTTAAAACCGTACCCAAATTCGCCAACGAGGCGGCAGAGCAAGCCTTTTGGGAAACGCACGACTCCACCGATTATGTGGATTGGACGAAATCGCAACGCGTCGTGTTGCCTAACCTGAAGCCAACGACAAAGACCATCTCCTTGCGTTTGCCGCAGCACCTGCTTGATTCAATCAAAGCCGCAGCGAACTCAAGAGACGTGCCGTATCAATCGTTGATCAAAGTGTGGTTGCAAGAAAAGCTGCACAGCAACTGAGAGATTGAAATGGAGTGGCGATGCTGACCCCAATTGTTTCACGCGTCCGCGTAATGATATGTATTGACCTGACCTCATAATAGTGAATGGCAAGTACGGACGCAATAAATCTACTGAGAAGTCTGCTTTGAGTTGCGCGACAGAGGTGAAGCTTTTGATGTGCCGCGTCCGCCAAGGCCAGCCTGACCTTGCATCAGGCGCGCGTTACAAAATAAATCTTCTCACCGCCGCCTCATCGAACGGCCACCCCAATTCCTCACCCGTAGCCTCCCGCTTCACCACGGGGATCCTCACGCCATACTTTTCAAGTAGTGCATCATCTTCTGCAATGTCGATGTGTTCAGCTTCCACGCCGATGGCTTGAAGCACTGCCTCCGCTTCTTCGCACAGGTGGCAGTAGGCGGTGCCGTATAGAACAAGTTTCAGAGATGCAGACATAGTTGTTGGATCATGTGTTCTTCATCGGCGGAGATGATGCAGATGGGTTTGGAGCCGAGTGATTCGACGTAGGTCGAGTTGGCTTTGTTTGCCGCCGCATCGAGTTTGATGCCCATGAAGGCGAGTGTGCTGCAGATCTTGTCGCGGATGATGACGCTGTGTTCGCCGATGCCGCCTGTGAATATCAACGCATCGATGCCGCCCGCTTTGGCGGCGAGGTTGCCGATGGCGCCGCTCACTTGCCTACAGAAATAGTCCACGGCCAACTGCGCTGCGACACTCTGGCTGGCGAGCAGGTCTTCCATCTCGCTGCTCTCACCTTCAGAGAGGGCGAGCAATCCCATCTGGTGGAACACGATGTCGCGCAGGGTGTCGATGTCGTGGCGCTGTGCCAATTCCAACATCACACCGGGGTCGAGATCGCCGCTGCGCGTGCCCATGATGATGCCGCCCGCAGGGGTGTAGCCCATGGTGGTGTCTTGTGATCTCAACGCATGCATCAAACAAAGGCTTGCGCCACTGCCCAGATGCGCGACGACGACATTGCCATTCGCCGTGCTGCCGATCACATCGGGCAACACAGACGCGACATGCGCATAATTCAAACCGTGGAAGCCGTAACGACGCAATCCATAAGACGAGGGGATGGGCAGACGTTTGGCGAGTTCCGGCATGGTGGAATGGAAGGCGGTGTCGAAGCAGGCGATCTGCGGCACACCGAAACGTTCACGGCATAGTTCCAAGCCCATCAAGTTGCCCGGCAGATGCAAAGGCGCGAGATGGGTGATGCTCTTCAGCCGTGCCAGCTCTGCATCGTCCACCACGCGTGCCGCATCGGTGATGTCGCCGCCGTGTACGAAGCGATGTCCGACCAGATCGGGCGTATGTCCGCCTAATTCACGCATCAGCTCATCGTATGCACTGGCGTGGTCGCGCAGATGTCCATAGCGAAAATCCCGCCGTGTGCCGTTCGCTTCGAACAGGCTAGCTTTGATGGATGACGAGCCACTGTTGATGGTGAGGATGGTCTTCATTGTTATCCTAAAAGCAGTATCACGCGGAGTGCATCGAGTAGTGCGAAAGCATCAGAGAAATATTGACATATTCGGTATTGTCGTTCCCGCGAAAGCGGGAACCCAGTTTAATAAAAACACTGGATTCCCGCTTTCGCGGGAATGACGAATATATCAGCGTCCCTTTAGGTTTTCACCGCGCGTTCCGCGTGAGCAAATGTACTTAGTAAGGCCAAACCCAGTTGTCCACTTCCGGCAGATCGATACCCTGCTCATACGCATAATTACGGCACTCGATCTGTTTGTTCAGCATCTTCTCTTTCACGTGTGCGCCAGCAACGTGCAGGGCTGGGATGCGGTCGATGATGTCGATGACCAAGCTGAAGCGGTCGATCTGGTTCTGTATCGCCAACTCCAGCGGTGTGTTGATGCTGCCTTTCTCTTTGTAGCCGCGCACGTGGAAGTTCTTGTGGTTGTTGCGGCGATAAGCGAGGCGGTGGATGAGCCAAGGGTAGCCGTGGAAGTTGAACATCACGGGTTTATCCAAGGTGAACAGGCTGTCGAAGTCGCGGTCAGTCAGGCCGTGCGGGTGTTCGCTAGCCGGGGTGAGCTTGTACAGATCGACCACGTTGATGAAGCGCACCTTCAAGGTGGGAAAGTGTTCGCGCAGCAACACCACAGCGGCTAAGGCTTCCTTGGTCGGGATGTCGCCCGCGCTGGCCATCACCACATCGGGTTCGCTGCCTTGGTCGTTGCTTGCCCAATCCCAGATGCCGATGCCCTTGCTGCAATGCTTGGTCGCCGCATCCATGTCCAAGAATTGCAGATGCTTCTGTTTGTCGCACACGATGACGTTGATGTAATCGGTACTCTTCAAGCAATGGTCGGCGACTGTCAGCAGACAGTTCACATCGGGCGGCAGGTAGATACGTGTCACCTCGGGACTCTTGTTCACCACCAGATCGAGGAAGCCCGGATCCTGGTGGGTGAAGCCGTTGTGGTCTTGTCGCCACACGGTGGAAGTGATGAGCAGATTCAGCGACGACACGGGCGCGCGCCACGGCACTTCTTTGGACATCGCCAGCCATTTCGCATGCTGGTTGAACATGGAATCGATGACGTGAACGAAGGCTTCGTAAGTGGAGAAGAAGCCGTGGCGACCCGTGAGCAGGTAACCTTCCAGCCATCCTTCCAGCGTGTGTTCGGACAGCATCTCCATCACACGACCATCAGGCGATAACTCACCGCCGCCCGCATCTTCCGGCAGCAGATCGGCCATCCACGTCTTCTTGCTCACCTCGTAGATGTTGTCGAGTTTGTTCGAACTGTTCTCGTCGGGGCTGAACACGCGGAAGTTATGCATGTTGTCACGCATGATGTCGCGCAAGAACTTACCCAGCGGGCGTGTGTTCTCTGCCACGGTGGTGCCGGGCTTAGTCACTTCCACTGCGTAATCTTTGCAATCCGGCATGTGCAGGGCTTTGCGCAACAGGCCGCCGTTGGCGTGAGGGTTCGCACTCATGCGGCGCTCGCCCTTGGGCGCCAAGGCTTTCAGCTCGGGCAGCAAGGTGCCGTTCTGGTCGAACAACTCCTCTACCTTGTAGCTCTTCAGCCATTCTTCCAGTTTGGCGAAATGTTCCGGTGTCTTCACGTCGCCGATTGGCACTTGGTGAGCACGCCAGAAACCTTCGACCTTGTTGCCATCCACTTCTTTGGGGCCTGTCCAACCCTTGGGTGAACGCAGCACGATCATCGGCCACCGTGCGCGTGTGGGTTTGCCACTGCTGCGCGCTTCTTGTTGGATGCG
>JBAYTV010000086.1:0-6675 GCA_041675405.1 Sideroxydans sp.
ATCACCTCTGCAGGTATTCGTGAATCGCACGTGCATGACGTGCAAATCACCAAAGAAGCACCGAACTATCACATCGACTAATCCAACGAAAACGGGGCGCGCAAGCGCCCCTGTTCATTCCCATGTCCCATAAAAAAATCCTCGTACTCGATTTCGGCTCCCAATACACCCAACTCATTGCACGCCGCGTACGTGAGACACATGTCTATTGTGAGCTGCATCCATGGGACATGAGCGAAGCTGACATAAGGGCATTCAATCCATCCGGCATTATCTTGTCCGGCGGTCCGAACTCGGTGTACGAAGATGAGACGCCCAAAGCACCGCAAGTGGTTTTTGAACTTGGCGTTCCCGTATTCGGTATCTGCTACGGCATGCAGACCATGGCAGCACAACTGGGCGGCAAGGTCGAGAGCGGCAAGGTGCGTGAGTTCGGTTACGCTGAGATCCGAGCGCACGGCCATTCAAAGCTGTTCGATGGCATCCAAGACAAGACTAACCCACAAGGACATGGTTTGTTGGATGTGTGGATGAGTCACGGTGACAAAGTGACTGCTTTGCCTGCCGGCTTCACGGCTATCGCATCCAACGAAGCCACCCCATTCGCTGGGATGGCGGACGAGTCTCGCCGATTCTATGCGGTGCAGTTCCATCCGGAAGTCACGCATACCTATCAAGGCAAGGCCCTCATCGGTCGTTTCGTGCACGACATCTGTGGTTGTGGGCAAGATTGGAACATGCCGGACTATATCGTCGAGGCTATAGCCAAGATCAAGGCGCAAGTGGGTGACGAAGAGGTCATTCTTGGTTTGTCCGGTGGCGTGGATTCTTCAGTGGCTGCTGCGCTGGTTCATCGTGCGATTGGTGATCAACTCACCTGCGTATTCGTCGACAACGGCCTGCTCCGTCTAAACGAAGGTGAGCAGGTAATGGAAATGTTTGGCAAGAACTTGAAGATGAAAGTCATCCACGTGGATGCGAGCGGTGAGTTCTTGAAGTTTCTTTCCGGCGTCACCGATCCAGAGCAGAAGCGCAAGATCATCGGGCGTGAATTCGTCGAAGTGTTCCAGCGCGAGTCAGCCAAACTCAAGCAAGCAAAATGGCTGGCACAAGGCACCATCTATCCCGATGTGATTGAATCAGCCGGAGCCAAAAACAAAAAAGCACACACCATTAAGTCGCACCATAACGTCGGTGGCTTGCCAGAATCCATGCACCTCAAATTACTTGAGCCTTTGCGTGAGCTGTTCAAAGATGAGGTGCGTGAGTTGGGTGTGGCGTTGGGTCTGCCTGCTGACATGGTGTATCGCCATCCTTTCCCGGGCCCTGGCTTGGGGGTGCGTATCTTGGGTGAAGTAAAGCGTGAGTATGCTGAGTTGCTGCGTCGTGCCGATGCCATCTTTATCGAAGAGCTGCGCAATACCAAAGATGCCAGCGGCAAGAGCTGGTATGACCTTACCAGCCAAGCCTTCACCGTATTCCTGCCCGTAAAGTCAGTCGGGGTGATGGGCGATGGACGTACCTATGAGTGGGTTGTGTCTCTGCGTGCTGTACAGACGCAAGATTTCATGACAGCACACTGGGCACATCTGCCCTACGAACTGTTGGGTAAAGTTTCCAACCGCATCATCAACGAAGTGCGCGGAATCAACCGTGTCGTCTACGACATATCAGGAAAACCACCTGCAACCATCGAGTGGGAGTGACGGAGACGTCTGGCAACGTCAGGCAAGGACTGGCAAAAATTCTCTGAATAAACTCAAGGAACCTTGTTTTTACAAGAGTTCCTTTCTTTTTGTCTGGCAATATCGCGCAACAACAAGCAACACCAAGCAAGTATTTTTTCAGGGAATCAATATTTATACAGGGTATGGTTCGGGGTATTTGTTTTTGCTGACAACGTTGGCATCTAAAATACCCTGTCATGATTTTTTGTCTAAAAAGGGTATCGGCTATTGAAATAGCTTTATATAACAAACAGCAAACTATCGAATATGCGTTTCCTTAGGAAGGGTATAAGAGTTAAGTTACATGTATCTTATCCCACGGAATAATCACCTTAAGGTGGCGAGAACGATTGGGCTATCGAGAATGACTGAAATGGCGAAATCAATGTTTGAAAGTGGAGCGCGAATTACAGATGTGGTAGTTGCGTTAAAACAATCGACAGCAACCGTCTCAAATTGGGCGCGGCGATAAAAACTGCTACAACGGATAACCGCTTAAGTTGAGGAGGTAATCAAATGAAAGATCTTGATCTTGATCGCCTGATCGAGGGGATAACTTCAGACAACCTGCACGACGAGGTGAGTTTTGGAGCGCCCGTAGGTAAGGAGATTTTGGAATCAAGATATTTTGACGGAAAAGAACGTTTCGAATTCCAGGGAAACTACAGGAAATAGGTGCAAACCTACCTATATCAAGGCATTCGAGTCATCTTCTAGACACCAACAATTTATTTGTAACTTACTAAGAAGCCGACATCTAACTGATTTGTCGTTTTTTTGTTTCCACTCTATTCAGATCTACTCGCATTAAATCCACTCTTTTTATCTCTAGTTACAGCAAAATTACAGGGGAAATTTCAGTACAAAGTTTGGGTGAGGTCTGTTTCTCGGCCACAAGAGACGGTGGCGATTTGTTGATGCGGGGAAAATTTCAGATTGTAGTGATGTCCGCTTCACTACTAACAACGGTCATTGATCGACACTGATTAGTTGGTGCTCGGTTACGCTTGCTAACCCGTTGCCGTCACTGACGAATGACCGCTATTGAGCAACCAATTCGACGAGTTGAACTTCTGCTCCCAATTCCAGTCGCTCAGATTTCCAGAAAGCAGATACTCGCCAATCATCCAAAAAGATCAGCCCTGCTTCAACAACGCTTCAAACTGTGCTATCGGTACCGGCTTGCTGAACAAATACCCTTGGTAGTGGTGGCATCCATAAGAAGCTAGAAGTTTTCGCTGCTCTTCTGTCTCAACCCCTTCGGCAATGATGCCCAGTTTTAGGCTGTGCGCCATCGCTATGATGGTTTTCACAATCGCGTTGTCACCGCCTTCGACAGACATGCCGCGTACGAATGACATATCGATCTTGAGTTGATCCAGCGGTAACCGATTGAGGTACTGCAAGGATGAATAGCCGGTTCCGAAATCGTCCAATGAAATTGAGATACCAATTTCGTTCAATAAATTCATGGTTTCAATAATCTCTTCGATGTTCTCCACTAACATGCTTTCTGTTAGCTCCAGCTTGAGCCTTGTCGGGTTGATGGCGTGGCGTTGTATAGCCTCGTGCACTTGGGCCACGAAATCAGATTGGCGGAATTGCTTGGCACTGACGTTTACCGATAAAACGAGATCTCGGGTGAGCGCATCTTGTTCCCATGCCTTGATCTGCGCGCAAGCCGTCTCCAGTAACCATTTCCCGATGGACAGTATCAGCCCAGTTTCTTCCGCAAGCGGGATAAATTGTATGGGAGAAACCAATCCGCGTTCGGGATGTGTCCAGCGGATCAATGCCTCTGCTCCCAAGGGACGGTGCGAACTGTCCACCTGAATTTGGTAATAAAGGTGAAATTGTTGCTTCTCAAGTGCTTTGTGCAATTCACCTTCCAATGAGACGCGGGCAGTGATGTTTGCCTGCATTTCTGGGTCGAAAAAGCGCAAGGTGTTGCGGCCTGCTTTTTTGGCCTGATACATGGCGATGTCGGCTTGTTTCAACAATTCATCTGTCGCTTGTTGGTCGCTGTTAAACAGTGTGGCGCCGATGCTGGCGGAACAGTGATGTTTGTGTGAAGCAAGCAAGTAAGGTTGCATAAGAGCTGAGAGAATTTTTTCGCCTATAGCTTCCGTCTGTGCCGTCGCTTTAATGAGTTGTTCGCTCAAATCCTCCAGTACAACCACGAACTCGTCACCGCCCAGGCGGGCCACTGTGTCGCCATCGCGCAAGCAGGATTCGAGGTGTTTTGCCGCCTGCTGTAAGAGCATATCTCCGAAGTCATGACCGAGAGTATCGTTGAGCGCCTTGAAATTATCCAAGTCAATGAACAGCAGCGCACCTTTTCTCCCGCTACGCGCACTGGATGCCAATGCGTGTTGGAGCCGATCTATGAAAAGCCGCCGGTTTGGCAGTTGGGTGAGAGGATCGTAGAACGCAAGATGCTTGATTTTATCTTCTGCCGCCTTGCGTTCAGTAATGTCGATTTGTGCTCCGACATAATGTGTAACGACCCCGTCGATCCCTTTGACGGCACTAATGGTTAGCCATTTTGGAGAGACCTCACCATTTTTACGGCGATCCCAGACTTCTCCCTGCCATGCTCCGGTGCGGTTGATGCTCTCCCACATCGCGCGATAGAAGTCCGCGTCGTGGCGGCGGGACTTGAGCAGGCGTGGTGTCTGGCCCACCGCTTCCTCGGCCGTATAGCCGGTGGTCTCGGTAAATGCCTGGTTGACGCGCAGGATTACCCCATCGGCATCAGTGATCATGAGGCTGGAATTCGACTCGAATGCGGTAGCGGCGATGCGAAGGTCGTCACCCGTCCTACGCGATTCGCGCAAGTAAAGCACAACCGCCGATGCGCCGATAATCAGCATGCCGCCGGAGGTCATCAGCAAGATGAAGAGCCAATTCCTATCGGTGCCAAGACGCACAATTTCGTGCAGCGAACGGGGCACATAAATGGTAATTGCGTCCCCTGGCAGGATTTTTGAAGCAAGCACTATCGGCGTAATTTTGTTCCCGATCAGCACTGCGGAGGGGAATTGTGTGCTCATCCAGGGGGTAATCTCCAAAGGCTCAAGCTCACTCCGTTTGTACTGCATCAGTATCTTCTCAGCAGACAGTTTTTCGGCGAGGGCATTGGGCAGAATGCGGTGTTCGAGGTATTTATCCGGCGCCATTACGATGACACCATTGGCGTCGGCGATGAATGCGTTGGCCTAATTTGTCCAGTAGGAAAATGTTGTAATGTCCCGCTTGACGACCACGGCACCGATGAAGCGTCCTGCCTCAAGAACTGGGTAGGCGTAGTACAGCCCGGGCACATTGGTCGTTCGCCCCACGGCATAGGTATAGCCTTGTTGCCTCGCCTTGACCTGCAGAAAATATTTGCGATCAGCAAAGTTCGGTCCGATGGAACTTACGGGCTCTCCGGCATTGCTGGCGGCAATGCTATCTCCCGCTGCGTTAATTATGAATATGATATCGGCGCCGAGAGTGGTTGCCGCTATTTTTAGAGAGCTGTTCAATTCGCCGAGTACCTTGTCCTGAGTCCAGCGTTGCTTGCGCTCCTCTTGATTCATTTGTGAAGGCGCAACATCCGAGCCGAAGCGGCGCAATGCCCGTTTAATATCCTTATCGCGTGAGAGCAACATTGAAATGCCTTTGAGCACTTCTATGCTTGTGTCGATGTTACTGGCAACGTTCTCCGCCTGTTGCGTGGCGAGTTGCGCTTCTTGCTGGTATATTTTTCTGGAGAGATGACTGTAGTAATAATCCGCACTCAACCAAGCGATGCCCCCCCAGCCAACGATCAAGAATCCTATGAACTTGTAGGATTTCCCAGCAGTTAACAGGTTACGCTTCCCGAGGTAGGTTGCTATTATGGTCAAGACGACGATCAAGCTGGTTGCGGACAGCACGATGGCTGAGAGAAATGCAGGGTCTAACCCAGAAGCAACTTCGCTGGTATCGCCATCGCGAATGAAATAGGCGGCTGCCATCGCCGTATAGTGCATGCCGGAAACGGACAGACCCATCACAGTGGCGCTGGCAGTCATTGCCCATGTATTCCAGCGTCCGTGCAGCAACTGCAAGCGTGTCCTGATCCACAAGGCGAAGGTGGCTAGAACGATTGCGACAAAGATGGATAGCAAGAACAGCTTGATGTCGTAGCGGATCAAACCATTCAGGCGCATTGCTGCCATTCCCAAGTAGTGCATGCCGCCGATACCCACGCCGATCAGCAATCCTCCCATGGCGAGTCGTGAATTGGAAATCTCGCGATGACTGATAATCCTCATCGCAAGGATACTGGCAAGTATGCTGGGAATCGTCGACAAAAAAGTGATGGTGGGATCAAAACTGCTTGAGCAAGGCAGGCTGAACGCCAGCATGCCGACGAAATGCATCGCCCATATTCCGATGCCCAGACACAGCCCGCCACCTGCAATCCACAGTATCTGTATTTTTGTTTTCGGGTTGCTCGAAATTTGCTGAGAGACCAACAGGGAAGCGTAGGACGCGAATATCGCAATGGCAATGGAAAGGATGACTAGTAAGGCGTCATAGCTCCCCGAGTATAGGAGGCTGCTTTCTGGAGGTGAGATAACAAAATGAAGAAAGTTCTGCATCGAAGCGAGGTTCCTTTTTGATGTTCAGTCATCCGACTGGTATCAGATTTTGGCCGGTAGCGGCCAACAGATCACCGTCTTCAATTTGGCCGACCTGCGACAATCACCCACAGTAATAGTCTAGCCAGTAAACGACTGCTCCAAATCTTTCAGCAGTCACTCGAAGCCGCATCCTCCTTCAAAATTTCTGAGCTAGCAACAACAAAGAATATATAGACATCATGTATTGACCTACCGCACCTCAAGCAACGCGGATTAAGCTTGAGGTTCCGTAAAACCGAGGCTCAGAGCCGAAATTGAGGGGATAGGTCATGAAC
>JBAYTV010000087.1:0-6612 GCA_041675405.1 Sideroxydans sp.
GAACCGCTTGCAACACTACTACCAGTATCAAGTGGTGCTGAAACCTTCCCCTGATAACATCCAAGAGTTGTATCTCGACAGCCTGCGCGCATTGGGCATCAACACCAGCGAGCACGATATCCGCTTCGTCGAGGACGATTGGGAATCTCCCACTTTGGGCGCTTGGGGCTTGGGTTGGGAGGTGTGGCTGGATGGCATGGAGGTCACGCAGTTCACGTATTTCCAAGAAGTCGGCTCCCTGGTTTGCAAGCCGGTGCTGGGCGAGATCACTTACGGGCTGGAACGTCTGGCCATGTATCTGCAGGGTGTGGAGAACGTGTTCGATCTGGTGTGGGCGAAGAATGGCGACACGGTGGTGACCTATGGTGACGTGTACCACCAGAACGAAGTGGAGCAATCCAAGTACAACTTCGAGCATTCCAATGTCGAGATGCTGTTCCGTCACTTCAACGAATACGAAAGTGAAGCCAAACGCTTGATGGATGCGGGCTTGCCCTTGCCCGGTTTTGAGATGGTGATGAAGTGTTCGCATACCTTCAATCTTTTGGATGCGCGCGGTGCGATCTCAGTGACCGAGCGCGCAGCCTATATCGGTCGTGTGCGCGCCTTGGCGCGCCAAGTGGCACAAGCCTATTACGACTCACGCGAAGCATTGGGTTTCCCCATGGCTAAACAGATGGAGAAATCCGCATGAGGTCGCCTCTAAAGATCCAAATTTCGTCGCAATACTGCGTTGCTCACAAAAAATTACTCCTTACATATCCAACATATGCTGCGTCGCAATTTTTTGCTCGCGCCTTGTCTTGCTTAGAACTTTGAATTTTTAAAGGCGACCATGACTACCGAAACACTCTTGATCGAATTGCTCACCGAGGAGTTGCCTCCTAAGGTGTTGGAAAAGTTGTCTACGACATTTGCGGACGAAGTGTTAGCTGCACTCAAAGAGCAAGCGTTGATCAGCACAGACAGCGTATGCACCCCATATTGCACGCCACGTCGTTTGGCGGTGAGCATCACCAGTGTTGCGGAGCTTCAGGCCGATCGCATCGTCGAACGTAAAGGACCTGCTGTTGCGGCAGGGCTGGATGCGGAAGGTAAGCCAACCAAAGCGCTGGAAGGTTTCATGCGCTCGGCCAATGTCACGCTGGCGCAGTTGAGTCGCGCGGGTGAGGGCAAGGCTGAATGTTTCGTGGCGCGTATCGAGCAGAAGGGCCGTGCGCTGGACGAGTATTTGCAGGAAATCATCATCCAGGCGCTGAAGAAACTCCCTGTGCCCAAGGTGATGCGTTGGGGCGATTCCGAGCACCAGTTCGTGCGCCCCGTTCACGGCCTCACCATCCTGCATGGCAAGCGTGTCGTGATGGCGGATGTGCTTGGGTTGCAAAGCGGTAACGTCACCAGCGGTCACCGCTTTATGTGCAGTGAGCCGCGCATCACTATAGAGCACGCGGATGATTACGAAGCGACCCTTGCCCAAGAAGGTCGGGTCGTCGCCAGTTTCGCCAATCGCCGCGAGACCATCGTTGCGCGCTTGGATGACTTGGCTAACCAGAACGATGCGATCTGGATCGGTCATGCCAACTTCGACCTGTCGAAGCTGTTGAGCATGTCGAACGAAGAGCGCAGTGTGTTGAGTGGCCTGCTGGATGAAGTGACTGCACTGGTAGAGTGGCCTGAGGTCTATGTCGGCGAGTTCGAGGCCGAGTTCCTTGAAGTACCGCAGGAATGCCTCATCCTTACCATGCAGCAGAACCAAAAATATTTCCCCTTGTTGGATAGCAACGGCAAGTTGCTGAACAAGTTCCTCATCGTCTCCAACATGCAGGTGAGCGACCCGCATCACATCATCGAGGGTAACCAACGTGTAGTGCGTCCGCGTCTGTCCGATGCGCGTTTCTTCTTCAATCAAGACCGCAAGCAGAAGCTGGAGTCCCGTGTCGAGAAGTTGGGCAACGTGGTCTATCACAACAAGCTGGGTTCGCAGTTGCAACGCGTGGAGCGCATCACCACGCTGGCAGGGATCATCGCGCGTCTGCTGGGCGCGGAGAAGGCCGATGCGGAATTGGCGGCACGCCTGAGCAAGGCCGATCTCATCACCGATATGGTGGGCGAGTTCCCGGAATTGCAAGGCATCATCGGGCGCTACTACGCGTTCCACGATGGTGAGAAACTGGAAGTGGCGAACGCCATCGAAGCGCATTACCACCCCCGCTTCGCGGGTGATACTTTGCCGCAAGGTGGGCTAGCATGCTCCGTCGCGCTGGCGGACAAGTTGGAGACCATCATCGGTATCTACGGCATCGGCCAAGTGCCGACCGGGGATAAAGACCCGTTCGGTCTGCGCCGTCAGGCTTTGGGCATCTTGCGTATCCTAATTGAGACACCACTCGACCTGAATTTGCCGGCGCTGCTCAAAGCGGCAGCCGATAACTTCCCTGCGGGTATGTTGAGTGCCACAGTGGCGGCAGATGTCGAAGGCTTCATGCTGGACAGGCTGCGTGGTTATCTGCGTGAACGTGGCTTTGATGGCGCCCATATCGAAGCCGTGCTGGCCGTGTTGAACGGCCGCTTGCACGAGGCGATGCCGCGTTTGCAGGGGGTGCGCACCTTCGCCGCGCTGGAAGTGGCCAAGGACCTTGCAGCAGCCAACAAGCGTGTGCAGAACATCATGCGCAAGAACCAAGAAGAGTTGGGTGATGTGTCGAACACCGCTATCAAACTCGACTTGCTCAAGGATGATGCCGAGCGTGAATTGCTCCAAGCCATCCAAGACATCACACCGATGGCGCGCAGCTACTTCGAGCGTGGAGACTACGCCAACAACTTGAAGACGCTGGTCACGTTGAAGCCGTTCATCGATGACTTCTTCGACAAAGTGATGGTGATGGCGGAAGACAAGGCGTTGCGTTTGAACCGTGCCGTGTTGTTGCAACAACTCGGCAAGCTGATGAATCAATCGGCCGATATTTCCAAGTTGGCCGCATGAAGCTCATCATCCTAGATCGTGACGGTGTCATCAATTTCGACTCCGACCAGTTCATCAAGAGTCCCGAGGAATGGAAACCCATCCCAGGGAGCTTGGAAGCTATCGCGCGTTTGAACCAAGCAGGTTATCGCGTCGCCGTGGCGACCAACCAGTCTGGTATAGGACGCGGTTTGTTCGATATGCCTACCTTGAACGCCATTCACGACAAGATGCATAAACAGCTGGCTCAAGTCGGCGGGCGTGTCGATGCGATCTTCTTCTGTCCACATACCAACGATACGAACTGCGAGTGCCGCAAACCCAAGAGCGGCATGATCGAAGAGGTCGCCATCCGCTTCGGCGTGAGCTTGAAGGGGGTGCCTGCAGTGGGTGATTCGCTGCGTGACTTGGAAGCGGCGGGTCGTTTGGGTGCGCAACCGTATCTGGTGCTGACAGGCAAGGGCACTAAGACCCAAGCCAAAGGCGGACTGCCTGAAGGTACGTTGATCTATCCTGACCTCGCTTCAGTCGTCTCTAGTCTGCTATGACACTTGTCCGTTCCATCATCTTCTTGATCGCGCAATGGGTCTTCACGCTTGCTTATGCGCTATTTTCACCGATCATGTTTCTCTTCGATCAGCACATGCGTTTTCGTCTGCTGTCGGGGTATGCGCCCGGTACACTGTGGTTGCTGAAAGTCATCTGCGGTATCCGCATGGAAGTGCGCGGTGCAGAGAATATCCCGGCACAACCGTGTGTGGTGTTGAGCAAGCACCAGTCGGCTTGGGAGACTGTCTCGTTGCAGATGGTGTTGCCGCCACATGTATGGGTAGCCAAGCGTGAGCTGTTGTGGATCCCGTTCTTTGGTTGGCTGTTGGCTTTGTCTAATCCTATCGCCCTCGACCGGAGCAAAGGCAAGGAGTCGATGCGCCAGGTGTTGGAGAAGGGCAAGCAAAAACTGGCGGATGGATTCTGTGTGGTGATGTTCCCTGAAGGTACGCGCATCCCCTTCGGTCAGCGCGGTAAATACAAGCTTGGCGGCGCGATGTTGGCCGAACAAAGCGGCGCGATGGTTTTACCTGTGGCGCATAACGCTGGCAAATATTGGGGTAAGAACTCCATTCGGAAACATCCTGGCACCATCATCATGTCAATCGGTAAGCCTATCGTCACCAACGGTTTGAAAGCCGATGAGATCATTCGTCTGACGGAAGACTGGATCGAAGGCGAGATGACCAGGCTGGGTTGATGTTCGGTTCTTCAGGTAAATCCTCAGTGCCTATCCCAGTCGAGCAACGCACACTTCAGTTGCTCGACAAACAAATCCCCTACACCTTGAAACGCAGCAAGCGCCGCACCATCGGCTTGCGCATCGATGAGCGCGGATTGACGGTCAGTGCTCCCCTGCGCGCGTCTGAGAAATGGCTGCATAGCGTGCTGTTGGAAAAAGCCGAGTGGGTCGTTGAGAAGTTGGAGAGCTGGCAATCAAAGAGGGCACCAGAGATCGAATGGCGTGATGGGGCGAGCATCCCCTTCCGTGCTGAGACGTTCGTCCTGCAGCTCGCACCCAAGGCGCGCGGCGCTAAGCCAAGATTGCAGGAAGAAGTGTTGCTCGTACCTGTCGGTGAAGATGCCGAGGCTGGGCGTATCGAGAAGGCAGTGACGGCTTGGTATCGTATCGAGGCCTTGCGGGTATTCGAGGAGTGCATCGCACATTTTTCCCCTTTGATGAATGTCTCACCCCGCGAGATAAAACTCTCATCCGCGCGGACGCAGTGGGGTAGTTGCACGGTACACAGGGTGGTGCGGCTGAATTGGCAGTTGGTGAAGATGCCTTTGCATCTGATTGATTACGTAGTGGTGCATGAATTGGCGCATCTGGTCGAGATGAACCACTCTGCCGCTTTTTGGCGTGTGGTGGAAAGTGCCTGTCCAGATTACAAGCAATGCCGCAAAGAGCTTCACTCTTATGGCATTGCTGAATAGATGTGATGTGGCGGATCTCTAGAAGTGTAGATTCGAGCCTTGCTCGGAAAACAGTGCCGTCAATTTGGTGAACAGCTCACTGTCGTCGCGTTGGCTCATCCAGCCATCCTCTCGGAAGGCAAAATGGAACCCTCCCGACTTGGCGGCTAGCCATATCTCCTGATTCGGCACATGGCGGTTAATGATGATCTTGTTGCCATTGCCGAATTCGATCTCCATCACTACGCCGTTGCTGTCGTAGTCGATATCTTGACCGCTCGAGTCGATCATGCGTTCGATATGTGCGAATGCTTTGTCGGCGAGCTGGTTGAATTCATTTTCATTCATCTTTGATCCTTTAACGCCGACCGATCAGCATCATGCTGTCGCTTTGGCTCACTTGAAAATTACGCAGTACGTTGGCGCCGAGCAGGTTGATCTCCATATTCGGCATCACGGCGACGGTGATGTTCTGCAATACGAAGTTGCCGAGTGTCATGCTGGGAACGAGGGCGATGCAACCTGTCGCTGTCCCGTTCGCTGTTTGGAACTGTACCTCTTTGCAATTATGGATACCCGCTTGTCGCGCAATGTCGCCGG
Organism: Sideroxydans sp.; assembly: GCA_041675405.1. Taxonomy (GTDB): domain Bacteria; phylum Pseudomonadota; class Gammaproteobacteria; order Burkholderiales; family Gallionellaceae; genus Sideroxyarcus. Next base: position 5,531 of record JBAYTV010000087.1, read on the forward strand.
ATATTGAGGTGACCGAAGCACCGGTGTCCACCATGAAGGTGACGGGCACATTGGCGACAGTGCCGGGCAGGTAGAAGTGCCCATTGCCTTGTCGCTGTACCACCATGCTGCCGTCACCTGTGAAAGAGGGAGGTGGTAAAGGCACTTCAGTAACGGGGGTCTTAACGAAGAGCTGGAAATCACCCATGTCCGCGCCCGAGGATTGCATGGCGAGTTGCATCGGTTTTCCCATCTGCACGTTCAGTGACTTGTCGAACTTCATCAGATGACCATCGGAGAATCCGCTGCGCGGATCGCACCAAGCATTACCCACACCAAACAGCATGTCGTATTGCCCTGCAGGCAGATGGAAGGTGGTTGTCTGCCTGGCGTGAACCAAGACCGAGAGGGAAGGGATGACTGTCCTTGGTTCTGCAAGAATGAGCAATAACGGGTAAGCATGGTCATTCTTCAGTGTGACTTCAGCATCGTTCGGCCCATCGGTGCGTAGGCCGTTCGAGAAGATATTGATGCTGCCGTTTGCGGGCAAGGACGCCTCACATTTGCGGGTGCCGCCGGCCGCATCGGCGGCCATGTATTGGATGTTTGACGCGCCGTTGGTTTTGTTGGAGGCTTGCGGTTGGCCAGGACGTTGCGCGATCCAAAATCCAGCCGATACAGCAAGCGCGAGAATCAGCAGGTTGCGCATTCCATGGCTTTTGTTGGGCTCTTTGTCCATGAAGGTGGTTGCCTCCGCGCGCTGTTTGGGAGCGCGGCCGATTGCGCGGGCATTGATCGGATTGCTGGCGATGGCTTGTTCAATGAGGGCTGAAAGTCTTTGCAGGAGTTCGCTTTGGTCGTGCGCGCGCCAGACGCCGTTTTTGAGTTCGAACTCTGTGCCGCCGGCGCGTGAGGCGAGCCAAACCTTGCTTGCATGAGAATCGATGTTGATCACGATGCGCTGCCCATCGGCGAATTCCACGCGCAACACATTGCCGTTTCGATCTGTAATGATATCCACACCGCGCTCGCGCATCATCGATTCGATGCGATCGAATAAAGCGCCAGCCAGGTCGAGGTGGGTGTTTTCCGTCATATAATCC
>JBAYTV010000088.1:0-6594 GCA_041675405.1 Sideroxydans sp.
GCACCGCTATCTGACGGCAGGTTCTAAATTTTTTACCGCGTGATGTGGAGGGAGTTCTGCCCTCTACGAATCGGGTGGTAAACAAGCATCCAATTCTTTGGAGAGTTTCGTGCCCTCTAAAAAATATCAGCTCGTTCTAGGTAGCAGAGCTGAGGATCATTTCAATCAATTCAGCTTGACGACGTAGGAAGTGATGGGAGCATCACTGTTTTTATCGAAAGCGATACCAGCTTCGACGCCAGTTCGCGCGATATCGACTGCATTCTCCTCACGCAGATAAGCTTGATGCATGGCACCTAAGGCGAACTCGTGCCCCGAACCGATCGCCCAGAATTGGGTGAACTCAAACACCTCTCGCATCGAATAGATTCCGAAGATACCGTTGGCATTAGCGATGAGTGCGGTTATCTGGCTGGATTCATACGGGTCCTCTTCGTCTTCCTTTGGATTCAAAAAACATTCTTCTTTCAGGATGGGGTGCAGTTTCTTGAAAGTTTCAAAGATGGATTCCTTGCTGTTAAGCTGTACGTCAGGCATCTTTGCGAGCAGGCTGGCAAGTACGAGATGGTGGGCGGCGCTGCCACATACACCGACGAAGTTATCGCCTACACGCAGTATCTTGTCGTGCGAAGCATCCTTGGTGGCGTGCAAGCGGGTGTTGCCGAAGGTGGTCAGCGTGTCGGCGGCGATGGCGATGTAACCATTTTTTTTAACAGCGACGATCGTGGTCATATATTGAGTATCCCAATTAAGTCTGTCTTTGATTCTATCACCGATGCTTTATAGCTCTCCCTTGCCCTATCTGGTCGATAGCGGTGCCTATTTCGAGGCGGTGCGCGATCTGCCGTGGGCGGCTTGGTTGGATAGTGGGGGCCGGGATAGATTCGACATCATCGTTGCGCAACCCGTGGCTACGTTGACTACACGTGGCAAGATCACCGAGATCGTACTTGGGGAAGGAAAAATCGAGTCGTCCGCTGAACCTATCGCACTGGTGCAGGAGATGCTGGGGAAGAGGTTGGATGCGATCCCCGAATTACCTTTCGCTGGAGGCGCATTGGGGTATTGGAGCTACGATCTCGGGCGTCTATACCATCATGTGTCGGATTTGATATCCATCAATAACGATCCTCCTGCTATGGCGGTCGGGATCTATGATTGGGCTATCGTCATCGATCACCAGCAAGCAAATGCAAGATTGGTATCGCGCCTACGTTACCCAGAGACCGAGAAGAGCTTGGTGCAGATACGGGCACGTATCGCTACGGTAATGGCAAAGGTATCTACTCAGAGGGCTGCGTTCAGTGTGATTGGGAAGATACGCTCAGATTTGAGCAGGGAAGATTATCGATTTGCATTCGACAAGGTCAAGGCATACCTGAAGGAGGGTGATTGCTACCAAGTCAATCTGGCGCAAAGATTCTCAGCGCAAGCCAAGGGGGATACATTCGAAGCTTATCGAACGATGCGAATCTCGAATCCCGCACCCTATTCGGCCTATCTGGAATATCCCGAACTGCACATACTGTGCGCATCTCCCGAGCGCTTCCTCAAAGTAAAGCAGAATAAGGTGGAGACCAAACCCATCAAGGGAACACGACCACGTAGCCATGATGCGGAGGAGGATCGCCGTTTGTCGGAGGAGTTACGCACTCACTCGAAGGATAGGGCGGAGAATCTGATGATTGTCGACTTGTTGCGCAACGATCTCAGTCGGAGTTGCGAAGTGGGGTCGGTGCGGACGCCGAAATTGTTCGAGGTCGAGAGTTTTGCCAATGTGCATCATTTGGTGAGCACGGTCGAAGGGCGATTAGCTGACGGGCATGATGCACTCGACGTACTGCGCGATTGCTTTCCAGGAGGCTCCATCACCGGCGCGCCCAAGCTCAGAGCGATGCAAATCATCGAGGAGTTGGAATCGCAACGTCGCGGGATCTATTGCGGCGCTATAGGTTATGTCGGATTTGACGGCAACATGGATAGCAATATCGCGATCCGCACCCTGACACTCAAAGACGGGGAACTATCCTGCTGGGCGGGCGGGGGTATCGTGGCTGATTCTGAATGCGAAGCCGAATATCAAGAAACGCTGGATAAGGCATCCGCGATGTTGCAGCTGATGCAACGCTTCGGCGGGTCAGCGTTTTAGCTTTTCTCCCAACTTAGCATCGAACCTTTCTTTGTAGATGACGAAGCGTTCATGCGTACCGTTGGAGATGATATCGATCCCGTCATGAGCTTCGACGCTGAACACAAGCCTTTTACCATCCACTTCTATTAGTTCGACAGTGGCGGTGACCTCAAACCCGGGAGGGGTTGCGGCTAGATGACTTACATTCACATGTGTACCCACGGTCTGCTCAATAGGCCAATCGATATGGGGATTGATGCACTTGATGCACGCCCATTCCAAAAATCCCACCATGAATCCAGTGGCAAACACCTCGGGCATCGCTAGAAATTCTTCAGCTTCTGGATATAAGGCGGGTACTGTCTTGGATGAGGGTACAAGGAATTTATGCTCGTATCTGAGGCCGGGTTTAAGCGTGTCTTTCATGCCGCCTCCTAGGTGATTATAGGAAATTGAATTGCGTCGAATCGAGATTCAACTCAGCCTGTATTTTTAACGCGAATGATGCGTATCACTTCTTGAATCTTGCGCAGGTTGCGCATGATGGTGGCGAGGTGCAGGCGATTGTTCACTTGCAGCGTGAAATAGGTCGCGGTGTACTCACCCTCGTTGCTAAAGCTCACATTCTCGATATTGGACTCCGCCTCGGCGATAGCTGCAGCCACTTTAGCCAACACACCTCGCCGATTTGCCACGATAAGTTTTAGGCTGACATCGAACGGGCGAGTGATGTTCTTGTCCCAAACTACATCCAGCCATTCATCACCACTTCGACCTTTGCGCAGTGTCGGGCAATCATGCGTATGGACGACCAGCCCCTGCCCACTTTTGATGACCCCGATAATCGGGTCACCAGGGATGGGGCGGCAACATTTCGCGTACTGGATGGCCATGCCTTCATTGCCAAGCAAAGTAATGCCGCCACCAGAGTTCGATTCAGATCTGGAGTTCTCGCCGTCACTCATCTTGGCGAGTTGTTTTGCAATGACCATATTCAAGCGACGGCCTAGGCCGATATCAGTGAGCAACTCTTGCCGAGATTTGCTTCCGGTTTCCTTCAGCACCCTGTCCCAGCAGAGATCAGGTATATCTTGCAGTTTGATGCTGAGTGATGCGAGCGCTTGGCCAAGCAGTCGCTCGCCCAACTTGGAGGATTCATCAAGATGCATCGTCTTTAGTGCGTGACGGATCTCACTGCGCGCCTTGCTGGTGACGACGTAGCCCAGCCATGCAGGATTGGGGTGCGCGTGCGGTGCGGTGACGATCTCTACGCGATCACCGTTACGCAACTCGGTGCGCAGTGGCACGAGTTCGGAATTCACTTTGGTCGCCACGCAGCGATTGCCGATATCGGTGTGCACCGCATAGGCGAAATCCACCGTGGTCGCGCCGCGAGGCATGGCGAATATCTTACCTTTGGGCGAGAACACATACACCTCGTCGGGGAACAGGTCGACCTTGAGATGTTCTAGGAATTCGACCGAATCGCCACTCTGCGCAAGGCTTTCGAGCAGACTTTGCAGCCATTGGTGGGTCTTCTGGTGCAACTCGTTGATCTGCGTCTCGGATGTCTTATATAGCCAGTGTGATGCGACACCGCTCTCGGCCAACTTGTTCATCTCATGCGTACGTATCTGTACCTCAATGGGGGTACCGAAGGGACCGAACAGGGCCGTGTGCAAGGACTGATATCCATTGGCCTTAGGAATAGCGATGTAGTCTTTGAACTTGCCGGGGAATGGCTTGTATAGACCGTGCAAAACGCCCAGCGCTAGATAGCACGAGGGCACGTCATCCACCAAGATGCGGAATCCGTAGATATCCAAAACCTGTGCAAAAGCCAGCGACTTTGACTGCATCTTCTCGTAGATGCCGTACAGATGCTTCTCGCGACCTTTGACTTCAGCTTTCAGATGATTGTCAGCCAGTCGCTGCCCGATGGCTTCTAAAATCTTGCTGACCACCTCGCGCCGATTACCGCGTGCGACCTTGAGCGCTTTTGAAAGCACTGAATAGCGTTTAGGGTGCAGGTACTTGAAACTGAGGTCTTCCAATTCTTGATAGACGTTGTTCAAGCCGAGGCGATTGGCGATGGGCGCATAGATGTCCATCGTCTCGTGCGCGATGCGCTCGCTCTTTCCCTTGGACACCGAACCCAATGTACGCATGTTATGCAAGCGATCGGCGAGTTTTATGAGGATGACGCGGACATCGCGCGCCATCGCCATCAACATCTTGCGGAAGTTCTCCGCTTGCGCATCTTCTTTGGTCTCGAACTGCAGCTTGTCGATCTTGCTCAGACCATCGACCAAGTCCGCCACTTGTTTACCGAAACGGGTCGAAATCTGTTCGATGGAGACACTGGTGTCTTCTGCCACGTCATGCAACAAGGCGGCCGTGATGGCATGCACATCTAGATGCAACGGGGTGAGGATGCGGGCGACCGCGATGGGGTGTGTTACGTAGGGAGCGCCCGATTCGCGCAACTGGCCTGCATGAGCGGTGTGGCTGAAATCAAGCGCAGACTGAATCAGCGCCACGTCCTCGGACTTCAGGTAGGCGGAAACCTCTTGCAGGAGTACGTCAGCATCGGCTTGCGACATGTAGGGAAAGTGCCGCCGAAGTGTTCGGCGGCAATGGCATTATGCCATACCGCGATTCAGTATCTCGATGCCGACCTTGCCTTCACTGATCTCACGCAGAGCGACGACGGTGGGTTTGTCTTTACCGCTTTCTACTAGGTGGTTGGCACCATTGGCCAACTGGCGTGCGCGATAAGCTGCGGCCAGGGTCAACTCGAAACGGTTTGGGATGAACTTCATGCAATCTTCGACGGTGATGCGTGCCATGGTTTATTTCTCCGTTGTCTGTAATTGGTTGATGAGCTGCTGATGTCTTGCCAGTTGGCTAGACCCTCGCAAACGGGCGGCAAGCACGACAGAATTGAGCTCACGCAATGCCTCGTTGAGGTTGTCGTTGATAATAACATAATCGAATTCAGCGACATGAGATACATCCTCGCGCGCGGCGGACAGGCGCTTCTCAATGACTGAAGTATCGTCCTTGCCGCGTCCCTTCAAGCGTTGTTCAAGCGCCTCCATCGAAGGGGGGAGGATGAAGATGCTGACGCAGTATGGGAACAGCTTGCGTACCTGCGCGGCACCCTGCCAATCTATCTCCAGCAAGATGTCTCTATCTTTCGCGTTCTCCTGCGTGATCCAGCTCTGCGACGTGCCGTAGAGGTTGCCGTACACCTCGGCGCTCTCCAGGAACTCACCACGTTGTGCCATGCTGAGGAATTTTTCGCGAGTGACAAAGTGGTAGTCCTTGCCGTCGACTTCTCCCGCGCGTGGTTGACGTGTCGTATAGGACACCGACAAGTCGATCTGCGGGTTGATGTTGAGCAGGGCATGCACCAAACTGGTCTTGCCTGCGCCAGACGGCGCGCTGATGACGAAAAGACTGCCGGACATGGTTCTCTCCTATTCGATGTTTTGCACTTGTTCGCGCATCTGCTCGATGAGGATCTTGATCTCCATCGCACAGCGCGAGACTTCGGCGTCGACTGATTTTGAACCCAGGGTGTTGGCTTCACGGTGCAGCTCTTGCATCAAAAAATCCAAGCGCTTGCCGACAGCGCCGCCTTTGCTCAATACGCGCTTCACCTCATCCAGATGGGTCAGCAAGCGCGACAACTCCTCGTCCACATCGACCTTGCTGGCATATAGAGTGATCTCCTGGCGCACGCGCTCGTCATCCTCGCTGCCTAAAGCTTCCAACAATTTCGCGCGCAATTTGGTTTCGTAAGCCACGATCGCATTGGGGATGCGCGGTGCCACGCTGATACGCAATGCCTCGATCTGAGCGACGCGTTCCAGCAGGAAGCTCTGAAGCTTCTCCCCCTCGCGTTGGCGGGCGGCGGAGAAATCGTGCAGCACCTGTTTCACCAGGCTCTGCAATGTCGCTTGCATCGTGTCGGCAGACAGTGCCGGGCTTTCCAATACGCCGTTCCAACGCAAGACATCGGCGACGGATAAAAGACGCGCGTCCGGCATCTGCTCACGCACTTGGGTACTCCACGTTGCCAACTGTTGCACCATGTCTTGGTTCAAGTGGGCTGGATTCTGAGTCGACGCGCGTGGTGCATAGCCGATACGACATTCCACTTTGCCGCGGGTCAATTGGCCCGCGATCGCTTCGCGTAAAGTTGATTCTTGTGAACGCAACTCGTCTGGCATGCGCAACTGCAGATCAAGATAGCGATGGTTGACGGCACGTAGCTCTAGCGTGAGTGAGCCGCTATCAAGTTCGGCGGAGGCGACGGCGAAACCAGTCATGCTGTAGATCATCGAGACTCCAGATGGATGGAAAAAACACGGGCTGAATGGCGCGCATTATATTACGATTGCACACCGTCACCGCTGAACACAGCGTTGCTGACGACTAAATAATCAGGAAAACAA
>JBAYTV010000089.1:0-6572 GCA_041675405.1 Sideroxydans sp.
ATCGTCATTGAATTCAACCGACTATAAAACAACATGTTAGTTGTATCGGCGTTGCTGGCAGTAGCAAGTTTTATCGGGGCGGCACTTTTGTCTGCACTGCAAATCTTGCCGCCTGCCGCGCCGATTCATCTCGCCTTGGCAGTGGGTGTGATGCCGTTGATCGTGGGTGCGATGAGCCAATTCGTGCCGGTGCTTTCACGCAGTCACACGCCATCCATAGGTGTGCGTGTGCTGCCACTGTTGATGCTGTTCGCGGGTGTGCTGGTTTTCTACTCTTTTGCGGCATCCGATCAAATTTACTATTTCGCTGCCTACGTGGCGCTTGTCGTTGCGGCGATTTTCGCGGTATGGATATTCCGCCGCGCAGTCAAGGCGGTGGGGAAGCCGCATCCTTGTTTGTATTGGTATCTCGCGGCGATGCTTTGCTTGATATTGGCACTCGCCTCGGTCATAGCCATGTCGTTGTGGCCGCAGCAATATCCGGCTTTGAAACGATTGCATTTGCATCTCAATATTTTAGGCTTCATCGGTTTGACGGCGGAGGCTACGCTACAGGTGCTCATGCCAACTGTTTTCAGCAGATCTGATGTGCAGGCTGGCCCAAGGTTACGTGAGCATTTGAAATGGGCGCTAGCTGGCACCCTGCTGATCTCGTTCGGCGCAGCCTGGTTCAAGCCACTGCTGTATCTGGGTGCCTTGCTGTGGATGGTTCCTTTGGGTCGTATGGGCAGTGCTTGGTATTCTCTTTATCGCAGTGAGATATTCAAAATAAATGGTGCCGCTTCGTCGCTGGCTGCGGCTTATGTAGGCTTTTGCGCCACGCTGTTGCTCGGTGTATTGCATGCTTACCGCATCCAAACTTTTTCGGATGCCACGCTCGCTTTCATCCTTATATTTTTACTACCCCTAGTCACAGGGGCGGTGAGCCAGTTATTGCCGATCTGGTTGCGACCGGGAGTGCAAACAGCTTGGCACGCGGATATGCGGCACAAACTCGGTGCAGGGGGGGGCTATCGTGCCATGTTGTTTCTGCTGGGTGGCGTGTTGGTGGGGATGGGCTGGCGCATTGGCCTGCTGTTCTCGATCACGGCACTCATCATCTTTTTAGGTCAGTTCGTTGCCACATTATTTAGTCACCTGAGTCGCTCCAAAATTTACAGTGAGGATCGTGTACCCCATGAGCCATCCCGATTTCTTTGATGCCGTACCAAAAATCAGTTTGTACGATCCTTTGGCCGAATTCCTTGGTGCAACGGACGATGGCGTGATGCGCTATGGATATCTTGACGCAGTCAAATTGGCGGGACATTCCTGCCCAACCGTGGCCTGCGCCTATTGGTCAACCTACAGGGCACTCGCATTTCTTTATCCTGATGCCTTGCCGGTGCGGGGAGATATACGTGTTGAGTTCGGTCAAGATGAGACCAGTGGTGTTACCGGCGTCATCGCGAATGTGGTGAGCATGTTGACGGGTGCCATGTCCGGCAACGGTTTCAAGGGTATCGGCGGACGTTTCGATAGAAGAAACAAATTATTTTTCTCTGTGGTGGGCATGCAGGCAGAAATTCGCTATACCCGACTGGACACACAGCAGTCTGTGAAGGTGACTTCTACTCCACAGCGTGTCGCATCACCGCCACGTTTGTCTGAATTGATGTCTGTTTGTCTGTCTGATAGTGCCACCCCAGATGAGCACAAAGCATTCAGCCAACTGTGGCAAGACAGGGTTAGGCGCATTTTGCTGGAGCATGGTGATGACCCCGCCGTGTTTGCATTGACACCCGCTTGAGTTATTTATATATCCCCGCCTCTATACGTGCAACATTGATATTCGACAGATACACACTATGCTAAATAATTTCACTGCAGCACCACACCGCGTCATGTTCTTTGCAGGTGCGATCCAAACTCTGTTGGCCATGGCGTGGTGGTTGTTCGAACTCACGACACGCTATGCGTTTCCTGCGCACATGGTGGCATGGCCAATATTCCCGACGGCGATCCACAGTTGGCTGTTGCTGTCTGGCATGCTGCCATTTTTCATCTTCGGTTTTCTGATGACCACCTTTCCGCGTTGGATGAACGGCAAAGAGATTCCGGCCTCGCGTTATGTGCCCGCCTTCGTTTTGATGTTTATGGGCGCATTGATTTTTTATGCCGGATTATTCTTCGGGAAAGCGTTGATCGTCGGAGCAACCTTGTGTTTGCTGGCGGGATGGGCGCTCGCTTTGTACGCTTTGCTACGCGTGTTGCTGGATACGACGCATCTCGACAAGCGTCATCCCATCATGTTGTTCATCGCCATGTTTCTGGGCTGGCTCGGTCTGGCCGGTTTCTTGGTTTGGTTGCTGACTGAGGCGCACTTCTTCTTGCAGTTCTTCCTGCGTGTCGGCCTGTGGGGTTTCGTGTTGCCAGTATTTGCCACCGTTGCTCATCGCATGCTTCCCTTCTTCACCAGCAGTGCGTTCTCACAGCAGGAAATACCCCGCCCGTTCTGGCCATGGTGGATCATGCTGGCAGCCAGCGTTACACATGGCTTGTTGGAGATATTCGGGATGCTGGGTTGGTTATGGTTATGCGACATTCCGCTGGCGCTGTCATCGCTCTATTTCAGCTATCTATGGGGATTCCGCCGTAGCTTCCGCAATCCATTGCTTGCAGTGCTACATGTTGGATTCGCCTGGATGGGTGTGGCGATGTTGCTGTACGCAGTACAAAGCCTGTGGCTGTTCGCACATCACGGTACAGACTTTATCTGGGGCTTGGCCCCCTTGCATGCGTTGACTATCGGCTGTTATGCCACACTGATGATCGGCATGGGTACGCGCGTCACGCTCGGCCATTCCGGTTTGCCTTTTACGATCGACACCTCGATCAAGCTGATGTTCGTCGGTATCCAGATCACCGCTCTGATGCGTATTCTGGCAGACCTATTGCCGTTGCCTACGGTGTGGATGTACATCGGCGCCACCATATTGTGGCTGGTTTGTTTTGTGGCGTGGGTGTGGCGTTATCTGCCGGCGTTTTGGCGGCCGCGCGCAGACGGTCAGCCGGGGTGATGCGATGAAACACAACAGCTCTGTCCTTCTTACAAGCTAACTGGCTTTTGAGAAATGATTCTTTCTAATTACATCCTGACCTTTGGGCAACACATGTTGCAGCAGCACGGCGCGCGGGTGCATAAGATCGCGCTCGATGCGGGTTTCACTTGTCCCAATCGTGATGGCGAGAAAGGGATCGGTGGATGCACCTTTTGCAACAATGCTTCTTTCAGCCCGAACGGGCGCACCCCGCCGACGCTTAAAGAACAAATAAATCGCGGAAAGAAAGCCATCACCAAGCGTACCCGGGCGCGTCGCTTCCTGGCCTATTTTCAGGCTTATACCAATACCTACGCGGATGTTCGCGCACTCACTGCACTTTACGAAGAAGCGTTGTCCGAGCCGGATATGGTGGGCTTATCCATTGGCACCCGTCCTGACTGCGTTCCAGAATCGGTGTTGGATCTGCTGGTAAGTTATCAGCGGCAAGGTTTGGTGGTGTGGCTGGAACTGGGTCTGCAATCCGCTTTTGATGAAACCCTCAAACGGGTGAATCGCGGGCATGGCCTAAAGGAATATGAGCAAACTGTCATCGCTGCAAGGGCACGCGGCATTCCTGTATGCACTCATCTGATCATCGGCCTGCCTGGCGAAAGCGAGCGCCACTACCATGAATCTCTGGACATCGTGCTGGCTTTGGGCACGGACGGCCTTAAGTTACATCCCTTGCATGTGGTGAAGAATACCGTACTCGCCAACGAGTGGCGGCGCGGCGAATATCAACCGTTGGAAAGATCGGATTACATCCGTATTGCGGCTGATCTGATCGAGCGCACACCCTCTCATATCATTTACCACCGTGTCACCGGCACAGCGCCAACAGACATTTTGCTTGCGCCAGTATGGTGTTCGCAGAAGTGGAACATCCTGAATGGAATCGCGTTGGAGTTGAAACGGCGTGGCCATCGTCAAGGCATATTTGCCGGATCGCCGCCCAAACTAGAGGAGGTCCTTTATGCCGCCTGACTATAAATTGGACTTGGTGTGCCCGGCAGGCAGCCTGCCGGCGTTGAAAGTCGCAGTGGACAACGGAGCGGATTGTGTCTATCTGGGTTTTCGCGATGACACCAATGCACGCAACTTCACAGGATTGAATTTCGACGCGACTAATGCGCGTGCGGGTGTCGAGTATGCGCACGCAAAAGGCGCTAAAGTCTATTTGGCACTCAATACTTACCCGCAGTCACAGGGTTGGGAGCGTTGGAAAAAGGCGATTGACCAAGCTGCGGATCTTGGCATGGACGCGATCATTTTGGCCGATCCGGGTCTCATGCAATATGCGATGAAGACCTATCCCAAAATGCACCTGCATCTTTCGGTGCAGGGTTCCGCTACCAACTACGAAGCGATCAATTTTTATCACGAGCATTTTGGTATTCGCCGTGCAGTGTTGCCGCGTGTTTTGTCTTTTGCACAAGTTGAAGAGTTGGCTGCCGGGACCCCGGTGGAACTCGAACTATTTGGCTTCGGTGGACTGTGTGTCATGGTTGAAGGGCGTTGCTCCCTGTCCTCATATGTCACCGGCGAATCTCCCAACAACTGCGGTGTATGTTCACCGCCCAAAGCTGTGCGCTGGCAAAAAACCAGTAATGGCATGGAATCTCGCCTCAATGGTGTTCTCATAGATCGCTATGCCGATGATGAAAATGCCGGTTATCCCACCTTGTGTAAAGGTCGCTTCGAGGTGGAAGGTGAAACCTACTACGCGATGGAAGAGCCGACCAGTTTGAACACCTTGGAGTTGCTGCCGGAATTGCTGCGCATCAAAGTTCGCGGTCTCAAGATCGAAGGGCGTCAAAGAAGTCCTGCCTATGTGGCGCAGGTCACTCGTGTCTGGCGCGAGGCGATTGACCAGTGTACGAAAAACCCGGCTGGATTCACCGTTAAACCGAGCTGGATGGCAGAACTCGGCAAGATCTCCGAAGGCCAACAGCAAACGCTTGGCGCTTATAACCGGCCATGGAAATGAGGCGACCATGAAACTTGCACTAGGCCCCATTCTTTACTACTGGACGCGGGAGCGTGTTCAGGAATTCTATACAGGCATCGCCGCTACGCCGGTTGACATCGTTTACCTCGGTGAAACCGTTTGTTCACGACGCCATGTCATGCGTTTGGCTGACTGGCTGGAAGTGGCAACAATGCTCACTGCTGCGGGCAAGGAAGTGGTGCTTTCCACACTGACATTGATCGAGTCAGAGTCAGACTTGAAGTCATTGCGCAGGATTGCGGAAAATAACGATTTCAAAGTGGAAGCCAACGACATGGGGGCAGTGCACCGACTGGAGGGGCGTATACCTTTCATCGCCGGGCCTTACATCAATATTTACAACCCGCAGACTTTGCAATTGCTTGCATCCCTCGGCGCACAGCGCTGGGTCATGCCGGTAGAGATGCCGCAGACGGCATTGCAGCCACTGCAACAAGCGCGGCCGCTGGGAATGGAAACGGAAGTGTTCTCCTATGGCAGGCTGCCGCTGGCTTTTTCATCGCGCTGCTTCACCGCACGCTTCCACAATCTACCCAAAGATGACTGCCGCTTCCTCTGTATCAACGATGCCGACGGCAAGACCATGCGCACGCGCGAAGGTAAGCCGTTCCTGGTGATCAATGGCACGCAAACTCAATCTGCGCTGGTGTACAACCTGATCGGTGAGATGGATTCCCTCTGCAGTACCGGTGTGGATGTGTTGCGCATCAGCCCGCAATTCGAAAATACCGTAGAAATCATCCGCCTGTTTCATGAGTGTCTGACGCAGCAAATAAGCGCGGAAGTCGCAATGCAGCACATGCAAAAGCTGATGCCGGAAGCCGCTTGCAACGGTTATTGGCACGGCCAGCCGGGGATGGAGCAAATGTTCCTTGCCAGCGCTGCGCACCATGAGTGAGGTTTCGTTGGACAGGCGATCCCTGTAGGAGTCTGCTGCTTATCAAAGGAGAGGTGAAAATGAGTCATCAGCCATTCGTACTGCCCAAGCCCGTCGGGAAGATTCTCGGCATTCTTCCGGGATATCCGCAAACCATGCTGTTCGTCCAAGCAATCAATTTGGTGCTGGGAAAAACGCTGCGCTCATCAGTGATGCAACCCCTGCAAGGCAAGCTCATCAGCATCAAAGTGACCGATGCCGAGGTGGCGTTTTATTTCACTCTAAATAAAAATGGCATGATTGCCAGCCGATGCACGCGTGAGCCAGAGTTGACCATTAGTGCCAGTGCCTATGACTTTTTGATGCTTGCACTGCGCAAAGAAGATCCAGACACCCTGTTTTTCAGCCGCCGCCTGTGCATGGAGGGTGACACTGAACTTGGTCTGCTCGTGAAAAATACACTGGATGCGTTGGAGTTGCCGCCTTTCGATTTGAGGTCGATATCTCCCGCCAGAATGTTTGCTGAGATAAAGGAATCAAGACGGATCGGGAAGTGGCTGTGACGGACGCATTAGGGTTCGGCAAGTACCGAAGGCTAGGGGGG
>JBAYTV010000090.1:0-6563 GCA_041675405.1 Sideroxydans sp.
CGTGGGCGAGTTCATGGTCATCATGGGTGCGGTCAAGGTGAACTTCTGGTATGCCTTTGCTGCCGCCAGCACGCTGGTGTTTGGCGCCGCTTACACCTTGTGGATGTACAAGCGCGTGGTGTTCGGTGCGGTCGCGAACGACCACGTAAAACATCTGCATGACATCGGTGCCAGGGAGATCTTGGTGCTGGGAGTATTGGCGATCAGCGTGTTGGTGATGGGTCTGTATCCATTACCTTTGAGCGAGATCATGCATGCTTCAGTGAACGATCTGTTGGTTCACTTGGCGCGCTCAAAAATCTAAGAGGAAGTCATGACTTATATCTCCACATTATTCCCCGCCTACGCTGAGATATTCCTGCTCATCATGGTGAGCATCATCTTGGTACTGGACGTACTCATTCCAGGCTATACCAGAACGATGACTTACCTGCTGGTGCAGGTGAGCTTGTTGGGATGCTCGTTGATCACCGTCGCCACCCACGAAATGGGTGTCGCGCATCTGTTCAACAACATGTTCGTGGACGATCTGATGTCCGACGTGCTCAAGCTGCTGACCTATCTGTCGGTCTCCATGATGCTGGTGTATTCGCGCAGCTATCTCATCACGCGCGGATTGTTCTCCGGCGAGTTCCTCAGCTTGGTGTTGCTCTCCACACTCGGCATGATGGTGATGATCTCTGCCAGCAACTTCGTCACCCTCTACATGGGCCTTGAGATACTGGCTTTGAGTCTGTACGCGATGGTGGCGTTGCAGCGCGATTCCGCTACGGCCACTGAATCTGCCATGAAGTATTTCATCCTGGGCGCGATGGCCTCTGGCTTCCTGCTGTACGGCATGTCCATGATCTACGGCGCGACGGGTTCACTCGACATCCAAACGATCTCCAACGTCATCGCACACGGCACGCCTAATGTCGAGTTGCTGGTGTTCGGCTTGGCGTTCCTGGTTGCCGGTCTAGCCTTCAAGTTGGGGGCAGTCCCGTTCCATATGTGGGTGCCAGACGTCTATCACGGCGCACCGACTGCCATGACCATGTTCATTGGTTCCGCCCCCAAGTTGGCGGCTTTCGCCTTCTTGATACGCATCTTGGTGGAGACACTGCAACCGATGATGATCCATTGGGCGGGTATGTTGATGGTGCTGGCGGTATTGTCCATGGCTGTGGGTAATATCACCGCCATCGCACAGACCAACATGAAACGTATGTTCGCTTATTCGACCATCGCTCATATGGGCTTCATGTTGATCGGTGTCTTGAGCGGTTCCATCGACGGTTACGGTGCTGCCATGTTCTACGCTGTGGTCTATGTGCTGATGAGCTTGGGCGGTTTCGCCATGATCATTCTGTTGTCGCGTGAAGGTTTTGAAGCGGACAACATCAACGACTTCAAAGGACTCAATCAACGCAGCCCTTGGTTGGCATTCATGATGATGTTGCTGATGTTCTCCATGGCAGGTGTGCCGCCTACAGTGGGTTTCTATGCCAAATTCTCGGTGTTGAACGCAGCCGTGCAGGCAGGTCATATCCCACTGGTCGTCATGGCGGTGTTGTTCTCGTTGATCGGTGCGTTCTACTACCTGCGCATCGTCAAGCTGATGTACTTCGATGCGCCTGAGAGCCATGAAAAGATCTACGTACAACCGGATAGCGCATTGCTCATCTCCATCAATGGCCTTGCGGTGCTGGCCTTGGGTATCTTGCCGGGTGCATTGATGTCGGTGTGCGCGGTAGCGGTGCAACAGTCTTTGCTGCTGCATTGATGCTAAGGATTCAATGAATGAATACTCCCGCCACGGCGGGAGTATTTCTTTGTAGGGAGTAGAAATGGACCTCACAGAAAAACAGATCGACAGCGAGCTCATCTACGGCGGCGGCTTCCTCGAAGTGCGCAAAGACCGCGTGCTGCTACCGGATGGCTCTATCAGCAGCCGTGAGTATCTGGTTCATATGGGAGCGGTCGTCATGCTGGCCATACTGGAAAACGGCAATCTTGTGATGGAGCGCCAGTATCGTTATCCACCGCGTCGGGAGTTCATCGAGCTGCCGGCAGGCAAGATCGATAAGGGCGAAGACATACTCGCCACTGCGCAACGCGAACTGCTGGAAGAGACAGGCTATGTGGCGCGTGAATGGATACACCTCACCACCGCATTCCCCTGCATCGGCTACTCGGATGAACGATTGGAATACTTCATCGCACGCGGCCTGACCCACCAGGGTAGCAAGCTGGATGAAGGCGAGTTCCTCGAAGTGTTCGAGCTTTCATTGAGTGACGCCATCGAGTGGATACGAGTCGGCAAGATCACCGATTGCAAAACCATCGTTGGACTGTTCTGGCTGGAGAAACATCTCAAAGATTGGAAGTGATGCAGCGCACCTGAATGGTGCGAATCAATGGTGCGGCATACATAAAACGCACTGTTTCGGCTCATTCGTTCCCCATGAGGCACTCGTTTCAATATTCACCCCTATATCTTTCAGTTGGTTAGGAATCGGGAACGGTTCTTGCAAGCTGTATGCCGTTCGCACATTAGGAGAGCAGCATGGAAGAGTTGAAATTCAGCAGTGATGTCTTATTCGTCTTGCTTGGCGCCATCATGGTGCTTGCGATGCACGCAGGGTTCGCTTTCCTCGAACTGGGTACGGTGCGCAAGAAGAACCAGGTGAATGCCTTGGTGAAGATCCTCAGTGACCTGGCCGTTTCTACATTGGCCTATTTTTTCATCGGTTACAGCATCGCTTATGGTGTCAATTTCTTCGTGGGGGCAGAGCAGCTCGCGCAGAAGAACGGCTATGACCTCGTCAAATTCTTCTTCCTGATGACTTTTGCGGCAGCTATCCCCGCCATCGTTTCCGGCGGCATCGCAGAGCGCGCGCGATTCAACCCACAACTTGCAGCCACTTTCCTGTTGGTCGGATTCGTCTATCCATTCTTCGAGGGCATTGCTTGGAACAATCACTACGGCATCCAAGATTGGTTGAAGACGACCTTCGGTGCGGGCTTCCATGACTTCGCTGGATCGGTCGTCGTGCATGCGGTGGGCGGCTGGATCGGCTTGACAGCAGTATTGTTGCTCGGTGCACGCCGTGGTCGCTACAACAAGGAAGGCCGTATCTCTGCGCATCCGCCCTCCAGTATCCCATTCCTCGCATTGGGAGCTTGGATACTCACAGTCGGTTGGTTCGGTTTCAACGTGATGTCTGCGCAGACCATCACAGGCATCAGCGGCCTCGTTGCAGTGAATTCATTGATGGCGATGGTGGGCGGTACGCTCACCGCACTGTGGTTGGGCAAGAACGACCCTGGCTTCGTGCATAACGGACCATTGGCTGGCTTGGTCGCCGTTTGCGCTGGCTCCGATGTGTTTCATCCGGTAGGCGCTCTCATCGTCGGTGGAGTCGCCGGCGCACTCTTCGTTGTCATGTTCACACTCACCCAGAACCGCTGGAAGATAGATGATGTACTGGGTGTGTGGCCGCTACATGGCTTGTGCGGTGCATGGGGAGGTATCGCTGTGGGCATCTTCGGTGCACAGGCACTGGGCGGCACCGGTGGCCTGGCCTTCGGCGGCATCAGCTTCATGTCGCAACTCATCGGCACGCTGATGGGTGTAGGTATCGCCCTTGGAGGCGGCTTCATCGTGTATGGATCGTTGAAGAGATTTGTCGGAATCCGTCTTGATGCAGAAGAAGAATTCAACGGAGCCGACCTTTCCGTCCACAAGATCACGGCGACAC
Organism: Sideroxydans sp.; assembly: GCA_041675405.1. Taxonomy (GTDB): domain Bacteria; phylum Pseudomonadota; class Gammaproteobacteria; order Burkholderiales; family Gallionellaceae; genus Sideroxyarcus. Next base: position 3,744 of record JBAYTV010000090.1, read on the forward strand.
CAGAGCGCGAATCAGGCTGGTAGTTTCTGTTTCGTGACAATAAAGTCTTGAACAGAACAATATTGTCTTGAATGGTGAGTTAGGCCTAAACAATAAAGTCTTGAACAGACTTGAGTGGTGAATCAGGTAGGCAGCAGCAGAGTATCGCTTCGTTGTTTCTTGGTAAGCCACATTTCTTATGTAAGCCAGAGACGCCATAGAAATATGGTGGCTCTGATCAACCCTAATCGGGGCATCAGGCCCCGAGAGGGGCATCCTTGGCCTCACAAGGGTGAAAACGCAATCATGAAGGTGCGTTACATGCGCCTAGCTTGTTCAAGGATGACTACGAAACCACAGAATTAAAGGTTCTTCGGATTTCAGTGTGGGAAACGAACTTGCAGGAGGGTGTGTGATTATTCCGGTGTCTGAGTTGCCGCTTCCGGATAAAGTTCAGGTAAAAGGAACTGCAATGCATCGAGCGGAAATGCAATCTGGACTGGTGCTGTGTGTCCTTCACTTGTAACCAGCCCGGTCTCGATAAGTTTGGATAACAGCGATCGCGCCGTGCGTTCACCTAACCCGGTCATTTGCTGGAATTCGCCTCGTGCAATAGGACCGGCGAGGAACATGTGGAAGAGAGGAACAATGGCTTCTTCACGAACTCCCTTGTCGAACTGAGAGCGAAAGATCACCAGCGCCGAGATGCGCGCCTTCATTTCGTCCAGACTCAACATCTTGGTCATGAAGCTCACCTGATCCTCGGCGATGGCAATGAACCATTCACACCATTCCCATAGCATCTTCTCGCTCAGGTTCCCGCGTCCGTCAAGATCTCCCTGACGATGATTGTCTGCCGCATGGAGTTTCGCGTAATAAGTATCGCGGCTTCGCGCGAGACCACGGCTCATAGACCACAGGCCGACACTGATAGACCAAAGGGCGCAATGGGTTTGTAAGCGCACGGCGCGGCCGTTGCCATCGTGGAATGGGTGTACCCAAGCCGCCCGGTGATGCGCTGAGGCTATTCTGATCAGGAGGTCGTCCAGAGACTGGTCGCGCAAATATACTTCATCCATCCGGTTAAGGAAGTCGGGGACGGAAGACCATAGTGGCGGTTCATGACGGCCTATGGCCACTTGATCCATTCGCAGGAATCCAGGCTTGACGACAATGCCGTCAATCGTGGTCCGGTCTGCGATGGACAGTCGATCGTAAAGCTCTTTATGTGCTTGCGCCAGAAACGCCGAACTCAATGCTTTTTCGCCCTCAACAACCCGCTGCTCTAAGACTCGCTCAGCATCAATATGTGCCAGCGCTAGACGCTGAAGTTGAGCAACGTCCGGCTTGTCAGAAAAATCTTTGCGCAGAGCCCGTGCAATGTTCAGAGGATGAGTGCTCTGTCCCTCGATTCGGTTGGAATAATAGGAATTCATTGCCCTGACCAATTCGCGCAGACTTGCAATCGTGGTCGGATGGGCTCTGCTGGTCAGTTGGAATGATTTTTCCACAACAGCCCGCGTGCGCGTGCGCAGGTCGTCCAAATACTGCTGAGGCAGCAAGGGTTCGAACTGGCGCGGATGCGTATATTGCGCGATTATTTGAGGTTTTTTTGTTAGCATAATTGCCGGTTTAGTTGCCAGATGAATAAATAACTAAATCCCTTGTTAATCAATTAACAATGTATCAACTAATTCTAACATATGCAAATACTCTGCCGGTTATAATGCCGGATTCGCCAGCCACTCCTCCAGCTTGCTCAGAGTCCCAAGTGTCACTGTCTTCCACACTACTATCCGAAGAGCCGAATTAAACCTAGAACCAAAGGATTTTCTCATTCAAGACTCTATCGTTTGAAGGTGATTGAATATTCTGGATGCGTGACGCTGTTCAAGACATTAAGTGGGAAATTGGGGACTGTCGTAGCTGGTAACTGATTGATTTATCGTTGTCGCCATTCAATATTTTATTGTGACAAAACAGTTGGTTAGTGTGAGAGAGCAAAGTCGGTTTTGAGAATTAGCCGATGCGGTTCTTGAATGCCGCGTTCTGGGGACCCAAAGGAAAAAAGCTCACAACACTGTGAGCTTTTTTCCTTTGGCGAACTACACCTTACTTTACGAACCCCTGTTGCTTCAGGATATCTATGATCTCAGGGATGACACCCGGGTCGTCGATGGTGGAGGGTACTTGATACTCTTTCCCGTTGACGATCTTGTTCAGCGTCTTACGCAAGGTCTTGCCTGAACGTGTCTTGGGAAGACGCTTCAAGATGATGGTGTCTTTGTAGCAGGTGATGGCACCGATGGCTTCGCGTACGCGGGCGACCAGTTCCTTTTGCAACACGGCATCCTCGATCGTCACGCCAGACTTCAGCACCACCAAGCCCATCGGTACTTGTCCTTTCAGGTCGTCGTCGCGCGCGATGACGGCACATTCCGCAACGGCGGGATGGCCTGCCACCACTTCTTCGATCTCACCCGTGGAAAGACGATGACCTGCCACATTGATCACGTCGTCCACGCGACCCATCACGAACACATAGCCTTCATCGTCGATGTAACCACCGTCGCCCGTGGTGTAGTAGCCGGGCAGGAATTGCAGATAACTCTCGCGGAACTTATTGTCATCGCCCCAGATGCGATTCATGCATGAGGGAGGGAGTGGAAGTTTGATGGCGATGTAGCCTTGCTCGTTGGCTGCCATTTGCTTGCCGTTCTCATCGAGGATGCGTACATCGAAGCCCGGAGTGGGCAGGGTAGAAGAACCCAGTTTCACTGGCTTAGGTTCCACGCCCCACAAGTTGGCCGTGATGCCCCAGCCCGTTTCTGTTTGCCACCA
>JBAYTV010000091.1:0-6426 GCA_041675405.1 Sideroxydans sp.
CATGAGATCAAGAACCCGCTCACGCCGATCCAGCTTTCAGCAGAACGTCTTCAACACAAGTTATCTACCAAGCTGGACGAAAAAGATGCACAACTGTTAGAGCGTGCGACGCAGACCATCGTCAGCCAAGTCGCAGCCATGAAGAACATGGTGACTGATTTTGCCGATTATGCCCGTGTGCCCGCACCCAAGCTGGTGAGGCTGGATATCCATCAACTCATCAACGAGGTGATGGGCTTGTATGAGGCGAACAGCAGTCCCATCACATTGAGGTTGGATGCGAACCGCACCTTGGTGGATGGTGATGCGACACGATTGAGGCAAGTCGTACATAACTTGTTGCAGAACGCGCACGATGCCCTGCAACAAACGGCGCTGCGGCAGATCGTCCTGTCCACAACGACCACACCGGAAGGCATGCTCAAGTTGACCATCGCCGATAACGGTAGTGGGTTCCCTGAACATCTATTGGCGCGAGCTTTCGAACCATATATGACGACCAAGCCCAAGGGAACGGGCCTGGGTCTACCTATTGTTAAAAAGATCGTGGAAGAACACGGCGGCAGGATTTCCATAGATAACCAACCACAGGGCGGCACCTGCGTCAGCATACTGCTCCCCTTGCTGGCCGTAGAGATCGAGGAGGCGTAATGACAATAAAGAACATATTGGTGGTGGATGACGAAGGCGGGATTCGCGAGTTGTTATCCGAGATCCTGTTCGACGAAGGCTATGGCGTCCATCTCGCGGAGAATGCAGCCCAAGCCCGAATCATGCTTGAACAACATTCACCCGACATCGTGTTGCTGGATATCTGGATGCCAGATACGGACGGACTGACGTTACTCAAAGAATGGGTGGCACAAGGAAAACTCAACATGCCCGTCATCATGATGTCGGGACACGGCACTATTGAAACCGCTCTCGAAGCGACCCGCATCGGCGCAGCGGACTTTTTAGAAAAGCCTATCGCATTGAAAAAACTGTTAGCGACCGTAGCCCATGTCTTACAAAAAAGCGCCCTAGTGCTGACCAAGGAGCCGATAGCTCAAGAAAGCGCGGTCGCCGAAGATGGCAAACTGAAGATAGAAGTCGACCTTGAGATGCCGTTTAGAGAGGCGAGAGAGCAATTCGATTTCCTGTATCTGAACCATCATATCAATCATTCAGCAGGCAACATCGCCGAGGTCGCAGACAAGATAGGTATCGAGCGAACCCATTTGTATCGCAAGCTCAAACAACTGGGTATAAAGCCCCCAAAAAGAGCAGGCGAAGACAAATTGTAAGGTTCCAGACTAAAGTCTGGGGATATGCTCGGGTTGCCCTAACCCCCGTCGTTGAGGCATAATTGACGGCCTTAAATGCAATAAACCTGTGCTCAATTCAGTAAGTTTCTTCGGAGGAGATTGGAAATGTCAGCAGCGCGCAACGTAAACCCACCCAAATTTAACGACATCACCGGCGCGATTCGCATGCTGGCAGTGGACGCAGTTCAAAAGGCAAATTCCGGTCACCCGGGCGCGCCAATGGGCATGGCTGAGATCGCCGACGTAGTATGGCGTGGTCATATGCGCCACAACCCAACGAATCCAAAATGGGCAGACCGCGATCGTTTCGTACAATCGAACGGCCACGGTTCGATGCTGATCTACTCCTTGCTGCACCTTACAGGTTATGACTTGCCGATGGACGAGTTGAAGCGCTTCCGTCAGATGCACTCCAAGACACCGGGCCACCCAGAATACGGTTACACCGTTGGCGTGGAGACAACGACCGGCCCATTGGGACAAGGCATCACCAATGCGGTAGGTTTTGCGATGTCGGAAAAATTGCTAGCCGCTGAATTCAATAAGCTAGGCCATGAGATCGTCAATCACCATACTTATGTGTTCATGGGTGACGGTTGCATGATGGAAGGTATCTCCCACGAAGCTTGCGCATTGGCGGGCACATGGGGCCTGGGCAAACTGATCGCATTCTGGGATGACAATCAGATATCTATCGACGGCCATACACCAGGCTGGTTCACTGACGACACCGCGAAGCGCTTCGAAGCTTACGGCTGGCACGTCATCGCCAACGTGCAAGGCCATGACCAAGCAGCCATCGAAGCCGCTGTGCAAGCTGCCAAGGCAGTGACCGACAAGCCGTCTTTGATCTGCTGCAAAACGATCATCGGTGCAGGTTCTCCTAACAAGCAAGACAGCCACGATGTTCACGGTGCGGCTTTGGGCGATGCAGAAGTCGCAGCGACTCGCGCGCACATCGGCTGGAACTACCCACCGTTTGAGATCCCAAAACATGTATACGAAGCTTGGGATGCGAAGGCAAAGGGTGCAGCACTGGAAGGCGAGTGGAACAAGAAGTTCGCGGCTTACCGCGCTGCATTCCCGAAAGAGGCTGCAGAATTCGAGCGCCGTATGAAGGGTGACTTGCCAGCGAACTGGTCTGAACACGCTGCCAAGGCGATCGCCGACATCAACGCCAAGGGCGAAACCATCGCGACGCGTAAAGCATCACAAAATGCGATCAATGCCTTGCAACCTGCATTGCCAGAGTTCTTGGGCGGTTCCGCCGACTTGACGGGCTCTAACCTGACTAACTGGGTAGGTGCTAAGCACGTATCTGGTAAGTCCGCCGGTAACTACATCAGCTACGGCGTGCGTGAGTTCGGTATGTCGCACATCATGAACGGTATGGCATTGCACGGTGGCTTGCTGCCATTCGGCGGCACCTTCCTGATGTTCTCCGAGTACGCACGCAACGCTTTGCGCATGTCCGCTCTGATGAAACAACGCGTGATCTATGTATTCACCCACGACTCCATCGGTCTGGGCGAAGACGGTCCGACTCACCAACCGGTCGAGCAAACCGCGACACTGCGTTACATCCCGAACATGGAAACATGGCGTCCCTGCGACACCGTTGAATCCGCTGTGTCTTGGGTCGCTGCGGTCGAGCGTAAGAATGGTCCTTCCAGCTTGATCTTCAGCCGCCAGAACCTGCAATTCCAAAAACGTGATGCAGCGCAGATCGCCAACATCCGTAAGGGTGGTTATGTGTTGTCTGAAGCAGCAGGAGGCAAGGCTCAAGCGATCATCATCGCGACCGGCTCTGAAGTCGACTTGGCAATGAAAGCGCAAGCGATATTGGCAGCCGAAGGCGTGAACGTGCGCGTGGTCTCCATGCCTTGCACCAACGCATTCGACAAGCAAGACCAAGCATACAAAGACAGCGTCCTGACTAAGGGTGTGAGGCGCGTTGCAGTCGAAGCGGGCGTGACTAGCGGTTGGTACAAATACGTCGGCTTGGATGGCGCAGTCATCGGCATGGACTGCTTCGGCGAGTCCGCACCTGCACCAGAACTGTTCAAGCACTTCGGTTTCACGGTAGAGAATGTCGTGAAGACCGTTAAGAGCGTTCTGTAAAGTGACACAAGATTAATTAACTAAACGGGAGAGAAGACAATGGCTATCAAAGTTGGTATCAATGGTTTCGGTCGTATCGGTCGTATGGTGTTCCGTGCAGCAGCTAAAGATTTCCCAGAGATCGAAGTCGTTGCGATCAACGACTTGCTCGAACCGGATTACTTGGCATACATGCTGAAGTACGACTCCGTGCACGGCCGTTTCAACGGTGACGTGAAGGTCGATGGCAATAATCTGGTAGTGAACGGTAAAAAGATCCGTTTGACTGCTGAGCGCGATCCGGCGAATCTGAAGTGGAACGAAGCAGGTGCAGACATTGTCATCGAATGTACGGGCTTCTTCCTGACCCAAGAGACTTGCGAAGCACACATCAAGGCAGGTGCTAAAAAAGTGGTTATGTCCGCTCCTTGCAAAGACACCTCACCGATGTTCGTCTATGGTGTTAACCACGAGACTTACAAGGGCGAGAACATCGTTTCCGCAGCGTCCTGTACAACCAACGGTTTGGCACCAGTCGCTAAGGTGTTGAACGATGTGTTCGGTATCAAACGCGGTCTGATGACGACTGTGCACGCTGCGACAGCGACACAAAAGACGGTTGACGGCCCATCCAACAAAGATTGGCGCGGCGGTCGCGGTATCTTGGAAAACATCATCCCTTCTTCCACTGGCGCAGCTAAGGCCGTTGGTGTGGTGATCCCAGAACTGAACAAGAAGCTGACAGGTATGGCATTCCGTGTACCAACTTCCGACGTGTCTGTGGTTGACTTGACAGTCGAGCTGAACAAGCCGGCGACGTACGCTGAGATCTGTGCAGCGATGAAGTCCGCTTCTGAAAATGGCCCATTGAAGGGTGTGTTGGGTTATACCGAAGAGAAGGTGGTTTCTACTGACTTCCGTGGTTGCCCACAACCTTCCGTGTTCGATGCAGAAGCTGGCATCGCGCTGGATCCAACCTTCGTCAAGGTGGTTGCGTGGTACGACAATGAATATGGCTATACCTGTAACTTGATGCGTTTGGTTCGTCACGTCGCCAAGTAATTCGCCTCGTGTAGGGCTGGCACTGCCAGCCCTTTTCAGGGCATCTCTAAAAATCCAAATTTCGTCACAATACTGCGTTGCTTATAAAAAATTATTCCTTACATATCGCTAATATGCTGCGTCATAATTTTTTATTCGCGCCTTGTCTTGTTTAGAAGTTTGAATTTTTAGAGACGCCCTATCACTAAGTTCAAAGGAAAAATCATGTCTGTGATCAAAATGACCGATCTGGATCTCAAGGGCAAACGCGTCCTCATCCGCTCTGATCTGAATGTGCCCGTCAAAGACGGCAAAGTAACTTCTGATGCACGTATCACCGCTTCCATGGCGACCATCAATGCCGCGCTGAAGGCTGGCGCAAAAGTGATGGTGACTTCTCATCTGGGTCGTCCAGAAGAAGGCGTCTACTCCGAAGAGAACTCTCTCAAGCCAGTCGCAGATTGCATCGCCAACAAATTGGGCAAGCCAGTACGTCTGATCAAAGATTGGACCGACGGTGGTTTCCAAGTCGCTGAAGGTGAATTGGTCCTGTTGGAGAACTGCCGTTTTAATAAAGGTGAAAAGAAAAGCAGCGATGATCTATCCAAGAAATACGCCGCTTTGTGCGATGTGTTCGTGATGGACGCGTTCGGTACGGCTCACCGTGCTGAAGCATCGACACACGGTGTAGCGAAGTTCGCTCCCGTTGCCGCTGCTGGCATCTTGCTGACCGAAGAGTTGGAAGCACTGACTAAGGCATTGTTGAGCCCAGCCCGTCCGATGGTCGCCATCGTGGGTGGTTCTAAAGTGTCGACTAAGTTGACTGTGTTGGAATCCCTGTCTGAGAAATGCGAACAGTTGGTGGTGGGCGGTGGTATCGCTAACACTTTCTTGAAGGCGACGGGTCACCCAGTAGGCAAATCTCTGTGCGAGAACGATCTGGTGCCAACTGCACAGGCCTTGATTGCTAAGATGACCGCTCGTGGCGCGACCATCCCCATCGCGACAGACGTCGTGGTTGGTACAGCCGCACCTTTTGTTCCAGGCAACGAGAACACCCCAGCGATCTTAAAAGATGCGAAGGAAGTTGCTGATGACGAAATGATCTTCGACATTGGCCCTAACTCGGCTCAAGCTATCGCTGACATCATCATGAATGCCGGAACCGTAGTTTGGAACGGCCCAGTCGGCGTGTTCGAGTTCGACCAATTCGGCGAAGGTACAAAAACAATTGCAATGGCTATCGCCAATACCAAGGCATTCACCTTGGCCGGCGGCGGTGACACCATCGCAGCGATCCAGAAGTACGACATCTACGACAAAGTGTCTTACATCTCTACCGCAGGCGGTGCGTTCCTGGAGTTCCTCGAAGGCAAGACATTGCCAGCCGTGGCGATTCTGGAAGAACGCGCTAAGTCTTAATTAACTAGGAATCACATGCTGCGTAGAACAAAAATAGTTGCAACGCTGGGCCCTGCTTCCAGCGATCAAAAAGTCCTTGAGGCAATGATCCGCGCCGGAGTCGATCTGGTGCGGATGAATTTCTCTCATGGCTCGGCCCAAGACCACATGAAGCGTGCGGACACAGTGCGCGCGGCGGCGGCGGCAGTAGGCCGTACCGTCGGTATCTTGGCTGACCTGCAAGGACCTAAGATCCGCGTACGTAAATTCGTCAACGACAAGATCGTTTTGAACAAAGGCGACGCTTTCATCCTAGATGCATCGTTGGATGGATTGGGTAACCAAGAGCGCGTCGGCTTGGACTACAAAGAACTGCCTAATGATGTTGAAAAAGGCACCGTTCTATTGTTGAACGACGGCTTGTTGGAATTCCATGTCACGAGCGTCAAGGGTACGGAAGTACATTGCGTCGTGGTACGTGGCGGTGTGTTGTCCAACAACAAGGGTATCAACCGCAAGGGCGGCGGATTGACAGCCCCTGCGTTGACTGACAAAGACAAAGAAGACATCAAGACGG
>JBAYTV010000092.1:0-6385 GCA_041675405.1 Sideroxydans sp.
GCATCTTTGTGCTGACAGGAATCTTAGCTTTCGCCTCTATCGCAATGGTGCTGTGGTTCATTCCGAATCCGGCTATCAAGCACTTCCATTCCACCACCCAAGCCAGCAGCAGCAAACTGAAAGACGTTCTGCGCAACAAAGACCTGCTGCGCATGGACTTCGGTGTGTTCACCCTGCATGCCATTTTGATGTCGGTATTTATGCAAATCCCCTTTATTTTGCGAGCAGACGGAATAGATATACAGCATCAATGGATTGTTTATCTGCCCGTCATGCTTGTAGCCTTTGCACTCATGATTCCGCCCATCCTCATCGCAGAGAGACAAGGCAAGATGAAGCAGGTGTTCATGGCTTCTATCGGTGTGGCTGCGTTGGCACAACTCGGGATTTTGTTCTGGCAAGATAGCGTGTGGGGCGTGGCGTTCTCTTTGATCGTGTTCTTCGCCGCATTCAATGTGTTGGAAGCAACACAACCCTCCATCGTCAGCAAGATCGCGCCGCTTGATGCCAAAGGTACAGCGATGGGCGTATTCAGCAGTGTGCAGTTCTTAGGGGCGTTCTTCGGCTCGGCGATGGGCGGCCTGTTGATGCAGATATATGGCGGCGATGCCGTACTTGTATTCGCCGTGATCATGCTGATGCTGTGGCTGTTCGTTGCCTCCAGCATGCATCCGCCAAAACCGCTCACGACCAAGATGTACCATCTGCGAAAAATGACCGAAGAGGAGGCGCGCACTATCAAGCAGTCTCTGGCACAATTGCGCGGTGTGGAGGAAGTATTGATCGTCGTCGACGAACAAATCGCCTGTGTCAAGGTTGAGATCAGCGGGTTCGACGAGGACGGGGTGGAACAACTCGTGTTGCGGCACGCATAGAGGGTCCCACCACCCCAACCCTCTGGTGGAACTACTAGCCAATCGACTAAGCCCGCAAGCGGGCAAGTCGCTGGTTACCCCGGAGGGAGAGGGGCAAACGTGAAAATCGTAACAATTCTGGAAAGGGGCATGAGATGTCAGTGAACAAGGCAATTTTGATCGGTCGTTTGGGCAAAGACCCGGAGACCCGTTATATGACCAACGGAGAAGCGGTGACCAATGTGTCGCTGGCGACATCCGAGAACTACAAGGACAAGAGCGGCGAGAAGCAAGAACGCACCGAATGGCATAACCTCGTGTTCTACCGTCGCTTGGCAGAGATCGCGGGCGAGTACCTGAAGAAGGGCTCGATGATCTACGTCGAGGGACGCATCCAGACGCGCAAGTGGCAAGACAAAGAAGGCAAAGACCGCTACACCACCGAGATCGTCGTCAACGAGATGACCATGTTGGGCAGCAAGTCCGCCGGTGGCGGTAGCTTCGAAGTGGTCGAGAACCAATCATCGCCCTCCGCCCCGGCACGCAGTGCCCCGGCAGCTAAACCTGCCGCACCCGCCGCCAAGGGTAACTTCGATAACTTCGACGACGACATCCCTTTTTAGCGGAATTGTAGTCAATTTTGTATCACCCGAAAGGTCGTCAATTTGACGACCTTTCTTGATTTTGAGGAATCATGAGCAAAGCCTTCACCCGCGAGAACGATGACGCCGACGACGATGAGGATTCACCGTCGTTACCCGCATTGCCACTAGGCACCAAGAACTACATGACGCCGCATGGCTATCGCCTGTTGAAAGAGGAGTACGTGCATCTGCTGGATGTGGAGCGTCCAGCGCTGGTGCAGACGGTATCGTGGGCGGCAGGCAACGGTGACCGCTCGGAGAACGGCGATTACATCTACGGCAAGAAGCGACTGCGCGAGATCGACCGCCGCTTACGTTTCCTTGCCAAGCGTATGGAGAATTCCCTCGTGCTTGATCCGGCGCAGCGCGGTGATTGCGATCAAGTGTTCTTTGGGGCGACGGTGACGGTGTGTCACGGTGATGGTGTGGAACGTACTTACAGCATCGTGGGGATCGATGAGGCGAATGCCAGTAAGGGGCATATCAGTTGGGTGTCGCCGTTGGCGCGTGTGCTACTCAAAGCGCGTGAGGACGACACGGTGAGATTGCCGCTACCCGAAGGGGTGGAAGAGTTGGTGGTGGTGCAGGTGGTGTATCAAAGTATTGAGTTCTAGAGACACCGTGCTACAAAAACTTCTTGTGTCCACGTAAAGCACGAAATTACCGGTGGATCTTTTTCGTGCCTTTCGTACCCACAGGGCACAAGAGCCTCTTCGAGGTATTTTTTGTGGATAGTTGCCTCATTGACGTTCTAGCACTGCCGCAAAGAAACCATCTGTGTTGTGTTTTTGCGGGGTGAGTTGCAGATAGTCGCCCATAGCCATGTCGATGTGATGTTGCTTCAACACCTCACCTGCTGTCACCAGCATGTAGTCTGGATGTGCCGCCAAGAAGGCTTCAACGATGGCTTGGTTCTCTTCATGCAGCAGGCTGCATGTGGCGTAGACCAAACGTCCGCCTTTTTTCAGCAGGCGTGCGGCGGAAGTCAAGATAGCCGCCTGCTTAATATTCAACTCGGCAACGCTCTGCACCGATTGGCGGTATTTCAAATCGGGATTGCGGCGCAATGTACCCAATCCGCTACACGGTGCATCCACCAGCACGCGGTCTATCTTGCCAGCCAAGCGTTTCACCTTGGCATCGTTCTCGTGCGCGATGAGCTGCGGTTGCACGTTGCTCAAACCTGAGCGTTTCAAGCGCGGCTTCAGATTGGTGAGGCGTTTTTCAGAGATGTCCCAGGCATACAAGCGACCCTGCGAATTCATCATCGCGCCCAGCATCAAGGTCTTGCCGCCTGCACCCGCGCAGAAGTCCACCACCATGTCGTTGCGCTTCGGCGACAACATGAGTCCTAGCAACTGGCTCCCTTCGTCTTGCACCTCGAACTTGCCGGTGAGGAACAGTGCATGTTTGTTCAACGCGGGTTTGTATTTGAGGCGGATGCCCATGGGCGAGTAGGGCGTGGCTTTCGCATCCATGCCTTCGGATTGAAGCGACTGCAACACTTCGTCGCGTCCCGCGAGCAGGGTGTTCACGCGCAGATCGAGCGGGGCGACTTGTTGCATGGAGCGACCGATCTCCAATATCTCCGCGTCGCTGTGATGTGCGCGCAGTTTTTCCACGATCCAATCGGGCAACTCGGCTTGGATGGTGAGGGGGAGCTTGTCCATGTCTATACTTTTCACGCTACCCAACCATTCTTCCTCTTTCACTTTGAGCAATGGTTTCAGTTCACGCAGGTTGTAGCCGCCGAATTTTACCCAGTACGCCAACGTGATACGGCGTGCGGAGGCGAGCCCTTTTTCTTCCAGCGTGCAGGCGTGTTCCAAGAACAAGCGGTGGCGTAGCGCGCCGAACAAGGTCTCCGCTACCAATGAACGCTCATTGGAGCCGAGGCGTTCCTCTTGGAAGAAGTGACGCAGTACTGCATCGGCAGGGTGTTCCATCTTAAGTGCGGCACGCACGGCTTGGATGGTGAGATCGAGACGATATTCGGTGAGTAGCATGGTGTGACTTTCTTTAGGGCACTTCTATAAATCCAAATTTAGTTACGACGTAACCTGAAGGTTAGTCTTCACTGAAGCAACGCTTTCGTCGCAATACTGCGTTGCTCACAAAAAATGGCTCCTTACATATCCAACATATGCCGCGTCGCAATTTTTTGCTCGCGCCTTGTCTTGCTTACAACCAGCCACTTGCCAGCTCGCTGGCTTAGTGGATTGGCTAGTAGTTTCATCAGAACTTTGAATTTCTAGAAACGTCCTCAATTATCCGAGAGATGTATCTCGGTGATGACGGCTTCTCCGCTGACTTTGCCACTAGGTTCGATGTGGCGGACTTTAACGGGTAGCAAGCGGTACTCTTGCGAGAACCAGATTTCCAGCCCTTCTTTGCCTGCGGGTTGAATTTTGCGGAAGTGTACCGTGTGTAGCTTGCCCATGCGGGTGATCAGTGTCTCGTCGGTGGTGATCTCAAAATTGTAATGATCTATATTCCGGCCATTGGTGACCGAGATAGGTAATACATCGCCTTCGGCGGGAAGCGGCGGGAACTGATACAAGATGCTCAACATATCCTGTGTGTCTACTGGCATATCGACTTCTTTGCCATTAGCAAAGATCAACTTGTTCTGGTCACGATCGAAGGTGGCTTGGTGAGACTGCGTTCCGTCCTCATCCGTTTTTTCTTCAGTGAATTTCCGCGGCGACAGTAACTGCCCATCGGACATTCCCCAACTGGCCTGCTTCAGGGTGAATGACTTCACCATGCGTGCGAGACCGATTGTCTGTGTCGTTGAGTCCAGCTTGTATTGTCCATCATCGAATTCGAGGATGTGGATGGTCTCACCCACGACCATGCCATCACTGCCGAGTTTCACCTCGAATCTGAGGCGGGCGTGTCTAGGCAGTGGTGGACGTGGAGGAGCTGCAGGAGTCACTTCGGCCACGCTGCTTGCTGCAACCACAGCACTTGTGGCATCGGGTACTTCTGTTGCGAGGGCTGCCAAGCTGTCTGCCTCTGCCACACTGCTCGCGGCGGCGACACTACTTTCCGCTGGTACTTCTTTGACATCCGCTTTTTCCACGATAGGTGGCTGAGGTACAGGGGCGGGTGCGGGAGGTTTGCTACGTGGCTTTTTTACTGCGGGTAACCTCGCTTGACGTGAGACCGGCTCCAGCTTGGCCATCAGCGGAGGGAGTTCAGGGCCGATTGAGGGTGGTTCGATGTGCGGCATCCATAGGAATATCGCGTGAGCGATGAGCGATACTGCAATGGCCGCAATAATGCGCTGCTTGGGTGTGGACAACGAAACGTTCACGGAAAGATCTTGAGGTCGGTGAGGACTTGTACCAGTGAGTTGCTGCCGTCTTCAGTGAAGACGACCTTGCAGGGGACGAAGTTATGATCGACGGCTAGCCACACGTTCGATTTCTTGGGTACGTCCAGGGGAAGCGAGATCAGGTTGTAACTGCGCATGGTGCCGAACGAGGTGGTGATGGTCTGCTCGGGTTTCACTTGGTAGTGCATCTTCTCGATCATGCTACCGTTGGACATGTCTAGCTTTATCTCTAAACGCCCGCGTGGCGGGTCGACGACGAACTGATACATCATGCTCAAGCGATCTTGTGTGCCATCGACGAGATTGAGTTGGCGTATACCGCCGTTGTCGCGGTGGATGAGTTCGCGTCGGGTCCAGTCGAATTCAGCTGCGCTGTTCTTGTGGCTGTCTTGGGCACGTTTATGGGTGTACTTGATAGGAAGCAGTCCATGTTCGCCAATTTCGCCTTCGCTAGTAGCGACGATGGTCTCTGGCTTGAATAACGCTAGCAAGCCGACCGGCTTGGTGATGGATTCGATGTGGTACTGATCGCCATCACGCACGAAGACCTCTCGTACCTTGGCCAAGGTCACGCCTTTCACTTGCAAATCGTAGTTCGCTTCGATGCGATGCGGTATCTCTAGCGCAGTGAGCGCGGTGGAGATAGAGAGCAAAGCGAGTGCGAGAAGGGTGCGCATACCGGTTAGTCTAACCCAGGCGAGATGAGTGTCGTACCGCGCTGTTCCAAACTGTCTGTTTCGACACGATCTTGGGCATTCAGGTGCACATTGCCATTGCACAGCCAGCGGACTGCCTGAGGGAATACGCGATGTTCTTCGTGCAATACTCGTGCAGACAATGTCGCAGGGGTATCGTCCTGACGTACAGGAACAGCAGCTTGGATGATGATGGGGCCGTGATCGAGATCTGCGGTGACGAAGTGCACGGTGCAACCGTGGATCTTCACGCCATCCTTTAATGCTCGCTCGTGTGTATCCACACCAGTGTAGGCGGGGAGCAGGGAGGGATGGATGTTGATGAGACGACCGGCATAGTGATTGACGAAACCGGTGGTCAAGATACGCATGAACCCTGCAAGTACGACGAGGTCCGGCTGGTGACGGTCGATCTCTTGCGCAAGTGCAGTATCGAATGCTTCACGGTTGGCGAAATCCTTGTGCGAGATCGCTACGGTAGTGATGCCGTGTTGCTTGGCGATACCCAACCCTGCCGCATCTGCTTTATTGCTGATCACCGCCGCCACCTTGCAAGGTAACTTCGCCTTCAGCAACACTTCCATGTTGCTGCCGCGGCCGGAGATAAGGATGACGATGCGTTTCACGGTGCTTAACGTACCTGCGTTTGATGCTCGTCGCCGTTACGCGTACGGATGACACCGATACGCGATACGCTCTCGCCGGCGGCTTGCAGATGTTTGACAGCCGCATCGGCGTCCGCCGCCGCAACCACCACCACCATGCCGATGCCGCAATTGAAGGTGCGGAACATCTCTTGCGCTTCGACGTTGCCACCTTCGCGCAACCAGTCGAACAGTTTCGGCATCTTCC
>JBAYTV010000093.1:0-6374 GCA_041675405.1 Sideroxydans sp.
ACCTGACCATCCACGCCCTTGAGCGGTGTCATCAGCAGCGTACCGCCGCGCAGACTCTTGGCGTTACCGATGGACGATACCGTGATGTCGATGGTCTGACCGGGACGCGAGAAAGCCGGCAAGGATGCCGTCACCGTCACCGCAGCCACATTCTTCAACTGCAAACTGATGCCGGGTGGCAAGGTCACGCCCATCTGCGCCAACATGGTGACTGTGCTTTGCACGGTGAAGGGCGTCTGTGTGGTTTGGTCGCCACTGCCGTCCAAACCAACGACCAAACCATAACCGAGCAACTGGTTCTCACGCACACCTTGCACACTGGCAAGGTCTTTGATGCGTTCGGCGGATGCATTCATGGAAATGAAAAGCGACAAAATAAAAACACAACAAAACCTACTAGCCACAGAGGACACAGAGCTTTCTGTTAAGCACACGGATTCATGCACTGAATTGGTTTCTCTGTGAACTCTGTGTTCTCTGTGGCTAATTGCTTTTAGTATATTCATGTCATCACTCCTAGAACGGCAGCACCGTGGTGAAGATGCGCGCGAACATGCTGGTCACATCCGAGCCACTCAGACCGACCGCACCTTTGTATTCCAGATGCACGTCTGCCACCTTGGTGGAAGGCACGCTATTGGTCGAGGTGATATCCACCGGATTGACCACGCCCGAGAAACGCACGTATTCGTTGGTGTAGCGGATGCTGACTTGCTTCTCACCCGCCACACGCAGATTGCCGTTCGGCAACACCTCAGTCACGGTCGAAGTCAGCGTGCCTGTGAAAGTGTTCGTTCCCGATGCGTCGGTCTTGTTGGCAGATTTCACACTGTTCGAACCCGACGCCCCCATCGGCATCGCAGGCGTCGTGATGGCTAGGCTACCGGAGTTCTCAGTAGCCGTGCCCGACTTGCCCGAAGCCGAAGTGGCTTCTACGATGGTGATGGTGAGTGTGTCGCCCACGTGACGCGCGCGGCGGTCTTCGAACAATGGCCTGTCATTCACCCCTGCTTGGAAGATCGCGCCATTCGCTGGTGCGGCAGCGGCCGGCTTAGGCGGTGGACGCACGCTCAATGGTTCTTTGATGTTGGTGGTAGGTACGCAGGCAGCCAGCAACAACGCCATCATTCCCGCGTAGGCGGGAATCCAGCCAGTCAATTTCAGCCATTGCGCAGCAATGCCTCCAGCCAAATGCATTCTGAAAGAAGACACTGGATTCCCGCCTGCGCGGGAATGACGAACGAGTGGATCATTTGAACTCATTTACGCCCCCGTTAGATCTGCGATAGTTTTTGCAACATCTGATCCGATGTGGTGATGGCTTTGGAGTTGATCTCATACGCACGTTGCGTCTGGATCATGTTCACCAACTCTTCCACCACGTTCACATTGGAGGTCTCGACATAACCTTGGCTGATGGAGCCCGTACCATTGGTGCCGGGCACATTGGTGCTAGGCGTACCTGACGATGCACTCTCCAGATACAAATTCTGCCCCATGCTCTCCAAACCGGCCGGATTGATGAAGGTCGCCAGCTGCATGCTGCCGACTTGCACTGGCGCAGCGACACCCGCTTGCGTGATGGTCACTACACCATCCATACCCACAGTCACCGTCGTTGCATTCGCGGGGATGGTCATCGCGGGTTGCACCACATAGCCATTCGAGGTGACGAGTTGACCTTGATTGTCGGTCTGGAACGAGCCGTCGCGCGTGTAGGCTGTGGAGCCGTCCGGCATCAACACTTGGAAGAAACCCGAGCCTTGGATCGCCATGTCCAATTTATTGCTGGTCTGTTGCAGATTGCCTTGCGTGTGGATGCGTTCCGCCGCGACAGGACGCACACCCGTACCGATCTGCAAACCGGAAGGAATCTGCGTCTGTTGTGAAGACTGCGCACCCGGCTGGCGCAGGTTCTGATACAGCAAGTCTTCGAACACCGCACGTGACCGCTTGAAACCCGTCGTGCTCACGTTCGCCAGATTGTTGGATACCACGTCCATCTGCGTCTGTTGAGCTTCGAGGCCAGTCTTCGATATCCAGAGTGAGCGAATCATGATTGCGTCCTTTCAAGTGACTTTTGCTTGATTGACACGATACCTAAGCCAGGGGGGAACCATCCGCAGAACACTGATGGAAAAACGACTCAATTTGGGATTTAGGAGTTGCCGCTGGAACTAGCCCATCACGCGTTGATGTTGAGGAGGGTGCTAGCTTGTTTTGCGTTGGCGTCGGCGTGTTGCAGCAACTTCATCTGCGTATCGAATTGGCGCGCCAGCGTGATCATATTGACCATCGCCTCCACCGAATTCACATTGCTACTCTCAAGGTGGCCTGACACTACCGTCACTTTCGCATCGGCCTCGGCAGGGTTGCCGTCGCGCGTCCTGAACAAACCGTCTTCACCACGCACCATTTGCGCTTCGGGCGGATTGGTCAGCTTGATACGCCCGACCACCACCACACCGGCTTTTTGGCTGGTACTGGGGACCGTGGAGATGGTTCCATCTTTCGCGATAGTGACTTCCGTGTCGGGCGGGATCGTCAAAGGTCCCGCATCTCCCAGTATGTTCAAGCCGCTGCGTGTCTGCAAGATACCGCTGGGCAACACTTGGAAGCTGCCGTTGCGGGTGTACGCCTCGTTGCCTTGGCTGTCCTGCACCGCGATCCAGCCTTTGCCGTCGAGACCAACATCGAGCTCGCGTCCAGTCTGTTGCAAGCCACCGGGTGTGAAGTCGGCGCCCGCCGTCGAATCCACCACGAAGGTACGCGTGGGCAAGCCCTCACCTTGTATCGGTACGGCACGGAAGACATCGATGGCCGCACGAAATCCGGGCGTGTTGGTATTGGCCAGATTTTGCGACACCGACGCCTGCTGTTGCAGGATGTGTGAAGCGCCGGTCATCGCAGTGTAGATCAACCTATCCATATCACTCTCCTTGATAGGATTTAGGAACTAGGATTTAGTAAAACGGAGCGGAGCGGCGCTCCTCAATCCTCAATCCTCAATCCTCTATCCTCTATCCTCTATCCTCTATCAACGCAAGTTAACGATGGTCTGCAACACTTGATCTTGTGTCTTTACCGACTGCGCATTGGCCTGATACACACGTTGCGCGGTGATCATGTTCACCAACTCCGCCGTCAAATCGACGTTGGCATCTTCTACGGCGGAAGTCTGCAGCACACCCAAGCTGGATGAACCAGGCGCTCCGACCAGTGGCGTACCCGAGGTTGAAGTCTCGGCCCAGTTATTGCCACCCATCGGTTGCAGTCCCTGTGGGTTACTGAAATTCGCCAGCACGACCTGCCCCAAGGTCTTGGCCTGCCCATTTGAATAGCGTCCTGTGATGGTGCCATCGGTGCCTGTGCTAAAACCGGTCAAGCGACCCGATGTATAGCCGTCCTGAGACAATGCATTCACGCCAAAGATGCCGCCGAACTGGGAGGTGGAAGCAAAATCGAATGTGAGTGTTTGCGGTGCCGCACCCGCAGGCGTAAATCCCACCGAGACGACGGGAGCTGCAGGTGTCGTCAATACACCGTTCGTTGAAAATGTCATCGGCGACAGCGGGGTTGGTGGAGCTGCCCCAACGACTGGCGGCACTAGTCCACCATCCACCGTAAGGTAAGAATTCCACGAATTGGTATTTGTCTTGACGAAATAGAGTGAAGCCACATGACTACGACCCAAACTATCAAATACAGTCATTGATGTTGAGTTGTTGAACGTGGTTGAGTTGGTTGGATCGAACACACCGGCACCCGCAGTAACGACAGGGGCGGCACCAAACAAATTGAGTGCTCCCGAACCGGCTGGTGCGGTTATCGATGAAGCCGTCCCCCCCGTGGCAGAGGTCATCGTCATGAATCCTGTCGCACCAGGTGTCACCGTAACTGATTTACCCGCAGCCAATAATGCAGGGCTAGCGTTCACAGCGGTTTCTACTGCCGCGGCCAAGGCCGCAAAAGAGCTATAGGTCGCCGCCGGAATGGTCACAGCGCCAGATGCTGTTCCATCGACAGTGACGCTCAACACATCGTTAGCGGCTGCAGTGATAGTTAACCCTGCAGCCGCATTACCGACCACATTTGCGCGCGTCAATCCGGTCGGGATGGCTAAGCGTGAATCAAGATTAAGTCCCGCCGAGATCGCTGCTGTCGATTTAGGTAACAGATCGGCAGTGGATATTTGCAAGTCGGCAGGAGCAGTTGCCACGATAGCCCCCAACGCATTTGGCAAAAATCCGGTCAGCCTATCGCCCTTAGTGGTGACGATATATCCCAACTTATCCATCTGAAATTGTCCGTTACGGGTGTACGAGATCGAGCCATTGTCACTCACTCTAAAGAACCCGTTCCCACTCACCGCCATATCCAACGAGTTGTTGGTGGTGGTGATGTTGCCTTGGGTGAATTGTTGCGCGATGGTGGACACGCGCACCCCGATACCCGCCTGATTGCTTCCACCAACCGAGCTTGCATACACGTCAGCGAATTGCGCCTGCGCACCTTTGAATCCCACCGTGCTTGCATTGGCAACGTTATTCCCGATCACGTCCAGATTCTTGGATGCTGCATTTAAGCCACTTAGTCCTTGTTGGAAACCCATGATGTTCTCCTCGTTACAATATTTTCTTGATTGAATTCAGGCTGATTTCGCCCAGCTGACCAACATTGACCGTGACCCCGTTCTGCGATTGCGCCACGCTGTTCACCATCCCATACGACAGTGTCGTCGCGTCACTCTTGTTGCCCCCCAGTGTCGATACGGCACTGAAAGAATACTTTCCGTCTGTCGCGATATCTCCAAAGTCAGTGCGGCCATCCCACTGGATATTTGCAAGCCCACTCTGTTGCGCCCCCATGTTCAAAGAACGCACGACATTGCCAGAGGCGTCACTGATACTGACCATGAGATTGTCAACAGGCTGCGTCAACTCGACTGCCGCATCGCCCTGGCTATTCAACAGATCGATCTGTGTTCCGGCCACCAACACGGGATGCCCGATCATCGAGACCGCGGACAAGGATTGAGAAGCCAACATGCTGGCACTCAAAGCTTCCACCGTAGAATTCAATTTATCGATGCCGGTCACCGTAGAGAGTTGCGCCATCTGCGAAGTGACTTCTGCGTTATCCATTGGATTTAACGGATCCTGATTCTTCATCTGCGTGACCAGCAATTTCAGAAAACGATCTTCAGTCGCCCCTATTTGCGCCGCATTAGAAGTAGCCTGTGAAGATGCCGCCGATGTACTGCCTTGGACTGAAGTGACCATGATCTATTTCTCCTATTGCCCGATAGTGAGCGTCTTGAGTAGTAGCGATTTAGATGTATTCATCACATCCACATTGTTCTGATACGAGCGCGATGCCGAGATCATATTCACCATCTCATCCACCGGATTCACGTTGGGCAAGGTGACATAACCCTGTTCATTCGCCATCGGATGCTTGGGGTCGTACACCACGCGCATCGGCGAGTTGTCTGCCACCACTGCGGCGACCTTCACCCCTTCGCCTACCTGCCCGGGAGTGGGTACGGTGCTGAACACCACCTGCTTCGCCTGGTACGGCTTGCCATCTGGCCCCGTGGCACTCTCCGCGTTGGCAAAATTACTGGCCACCACATTTAGGCGCTGTGATTGCGCCGTCATGGCGGAACCAGAGATGTTGAAGATATTGAATAAGGACATGATGTTTCCTCCTAACCTTTAATCTCTAGAAACCTTGCAGGGCATCCAGAACGTCTTTGCCTTTGCCGCTGATGAATCTCACGCTGGCCTCATAACGCAATGCGTTATCGGCGAACTGCGCACGCTCCACATCCATATCCACCGTGTTGCCATCGGCACTGGGTTGCAACGGGACACGATATTGCACTGGCGCCCCCATCACACTCTCACCTGCGTTGCCACGCAAATGGTCGGGAGCGGAAGCCGTCATCGGCAACTTCTCGGTCGTCCCCGCTAAGGCGCCTTGCAAGGCGTTAGCAAAGTTAATGTCCTTCGCTTTGTAGTTGGGCGTGTCTGCATTGGCGATGTTGGAGGCGATCAACTCCTGCCGCGCGGCGCGCAGATTCAATGCCGCTTGCTGGAACCTGAACATCTCGTCTATCCTGTTGCTCATGTCTACGCCCTCCCTGCTGTGCGATACGCCATTGCTGATGGATGGCATAGTAGGACTCCCCCGCACCAGCCCATCTTTCGATTAAAGGCAAAAACCGGTTGTATTTCGCCCCTTAGGAATAGATAGGTCGGCGCACAATGCGAGCATGAGATATCTGCGTAAATCTTTGTTCTTATTGACCCTGGGGTGGTTTGGCGTGGCATGCGCCACGCCACAACAAGACCACGCTTCGATCCGCGACC
>JBAYTV010000094.1:0-6353 GCA_041675405.1 Sideroxydans sp.
AGCTTCGTCGATGTGCGCAGTGATGTGTGCGTGATTCCGCCGAACTCTTTCGCCCTTGCACGCACGGTGGAATTCTTCCGCATTCCGCGCGACATCCTGACCATCTGCCTTGGCAAGTCGACCTACGCGCGCTGCGGCATCATCGTCAATGTCACGCCGTTCGAGCCCGAATGGGAAGGCTATGTGACGCTGGAGTTCTCCAACACCACGCCGCTGCCCGCCAAGATCTACGCCAACGAAGGCGTGGCGCAAGTGTTGTTCTTCGAGAGCGACGAAGTTTGCGAGACATCCTACAAAGACCGTGGCGGCAAGTATCAAGGTCAGGTCGGTGTGACGTTGCCAAAGATATAAGATGGACATCACGTTAGTCCTAGCGCTTTCCTTCTTTGCGGTGGCGTTGCTGTATGCCCTCGTTGGGCATGCGGGTGGCTCTGGGTATATCGCCGTCATGGTGGTTGCGGGAATCTCAATGGTCGAGATTCGTCCCACGGCACTGCTGTTGAATGTGGTGGTTTCGGCGATAGCCACCGTCGAATTTGCGCGCGCAGGACATTTTCGCTCCCGCTTGCTTTTGCCGTTCATCATAGGTTCGCTCCCGATGGCCTATTTGGGCGGTTCGATACATTTGTCGCAAGCCCCATTCAAGATCATGCTTGGCCTAGCGTTGCTGTTTAGTGCATGGCGTCTGTTTAGCAAAAGGGCAGAGTCTGTTGATGCGCGCCCCTTGTCGGTGTTACCCGCAGTCGCCATTGGTGCAGTCATCGGTTTTTTCTCCGGCCTGCTGGGTATCGGCGGCGGAATATTTTTAACGCCGTTGTTATTGTTACTGTGCTGGGCATCTCCGAAGCAGGCAGCGGCTGTCTCCGCCCCGTTCATTTTGGTGAACTCTATTTCCGCATTGGCGGGCATGGGGCCGGATTTCACCAGTGAATTGCCGACGCATTTTGTTGAATATGTGGTGGCCGTTGTCGCAGGCGGCTTGATTGGCGCGCACTTGGGCAGTCATCGACTGCCCAGTAAAACCATTCTGACTATATTGAGCGCAGTGCTGCTACTGGCTGGCGGAAAGATGTTGTATGTCTGAAGCTGTGGCAAGAACAATCATCTGGCGGTCTCCCGCTGGCGAGGTCATCGCCTGCGTGGAAAAGAACAAGGTGCTGCAAGAGAACCTCGTCGAGATCCGCCAAGTCTGCCAAGACGCATTTGAAGATGCGGTCATTATGGGATGCGACGAGCAACAGATTCGTGCCGTGTTCATCGAATTGATGAACAACCTCGAGAGTGCGTATCCACCACAGGAATAATCCTTGTTCCGTAACAAAGTGCCGCTAGACTTAAACCCGCGACACTCCCCGACACTTTTTAATTTGCAACTCCATTAGGAGCTACCCATGAAATTCAATTTTAGTTACGGCATCACATTGACCTACGGCCAATATGAGCCTGCACTGAAATTAAACTTCATCTGCGCTCCGTTGCAGAGTGCTATTGTTCAACATAATGTTTCCTCTTTTTTAGGATGCCGCTATGAAGTTTAATTTTCCCATCATCATCATCGACGAAGACTACCGTTCGGAGAACGCCAGTGGCCATGGCATCCGTGATCTGGCGGACGCGCTGGAGAAAGAAGGTATCGAAGTGGTTGGTATGACCAGCTACGGCGACCTGACCTCGTTCGCGCAACAACAGAGCCGTGCTTCGGCTTTCGTGTTGTCCATCGACGATGAGGAGTTCGGCGCGGGCAGTGATGAAGAGACCGAGGTGGCGTTGCGCACACTGCGCGCTTTCGTGGAAGAGATACGCTACAAGAACGCGGACATCCCCATCTATCTGTACGGTGAGACGCGCACATCGCGCCATATCCCCAACGACATCCTGCGCGAGCTGCATGGCTTCATCCATATGCACGAGGACACGCCGGAATTCGTGGCACGCCACATCATCCGTGAGGCCAAGTCGTATATGGATTCACTCGCACCGCCGTTCTTCCGCGCGCTGGTGGGTTATGCGCAAGACGGTTCGTATTCATGGCACTGCCCGGGACACTCGGGCGGTGTGGCTTTTCTGAAGTCTCCGGTGGGCCGTATGTTCCACCAGTTCTTCGGCGAGAACATGTTGCGTGCCGATGTGTGCAACGCGGTGGACGAGTTGGGTCAGTTGCTCGACCACACGGGGCCGGTCGCCGCATCCGAGCGCAACGCGGCACGTATCTTCAATGCCGACCATCTGTATTTCGTCACCAACGGTACTTCGACTTCTAACAAGATCGTGTGGCACTCCACAGTGGCACCGGACGACATCGTGGTGGTGGATCGCAACTGTCATAAGTCCATCCTGCACGCGATCATAATGACGGGTGCGGTGCCGGTGTTCTTGACGCCGACGCGCAACAACTTCGGCATCATCGGCCCTATCCCCTTGAGCGAATTCCAGCCGGAAGAGATACAGCGCAAGATCGATGCGAACCCTTTCATCAAAGACAAGACACGCAAGCCGCGCGTGCTGACCATCACTCAGAGCACCTATGACGGCGTGTTGTACAACGTGGAGACCTTGAAGAACCTGCTGGATGGCAAGATCGATACGCTGCACTTCGACGAGGCGTGGTTGCCGCATGCCGCCTTCCATGATTTCTACAGAGACATGCACGCTGTCGGCAAAGACCGTCCGCGCGCGAAAGATTCGATGATCTTCGCCACACAATCCACGCACAAATTGTTGGCGGGTCTGTCGCAGGCCTCGCAGATATTGGTGCGCGATAGCGAGACGCGCAAGTTGGATAGGGACTGCTTCAACGAAGCCTATCTGATGCACACCTCCACCTCGCCGCAATACGCCATCATCGCCTCGTGCGACGTGGCTGCCGCGATGATGGAGCCGCCGGGCGGCACCGCGTTGGTGGAGGAAAGCATCGCCGAGGCACTCGACTTCCGCCGCGCCATGCGCAAGGTGGACGAGGAGTGGGGCGCAGATTGGTGGTTCAAAGTGTGGGGCCCCGATTACCTGTCCGAGAATGGCATGGCCGACCGTGAAGACTGGGTGTTGCGCCCCAATGACCGTTGGCATGGTTTCGGCAATCTGGCCGAGGGTTTCAACATGCTCGACCCCATCAAGGCGACCGTCGTCACACCGGGGCTGGATGTGGATGGCGACTTCGCCGACAGCGGCATCCCCGCCAGCATCGTCACCAAATATCTGTCCGAGCACGGCGTGGTTGTTGAGAAGTGCGGCCTGTATTCCTTCTTCATCATGTTCACCATCGGCATCACCAAAGGCCGCTGGAACAGCATGGTGACCGAGCTGCAACAGTTCAAGGACGACTACGACAAGAACCAACCGCTGTGGCGCGTGCTACCGGAGTTCATCGCCAAGAACCCGCGCTACGAGAAGATCGGCCTGCGCGATCTGTGCGACCAGATCCACGGCATCTACAAAGCCAACGACGTGGCGAAGCTGACCACCGAGATGTACCTGTCCAATATGGTTCCCGCGATGAAGCCATCAGATGCCTTCGCCAAGATGGCGCACGGCGAGATCGAGCGTGTGGCGATCGATGATCTGGAAGGGCGTATCACTGCCGTGTTGCTCACCCCCTATCCGCCCGGCATCCCCTTGCTCATCCCCGGCGAAGTCTTCAACAACACCATCGTGAATTACCTCAAATTCGCGCGTGACTTCAATAAGAAGTTCCCCGGCTTCGAAACGGACATCCACGGACTCGTTGCGGAAAATCGTGACGGGGCGCGCTTCTATCACGTGGACTGCGTGAAATAACAAGCTTCGTTCCTATGGGGCCGCGCGGTTGCGCGGCCTTTTTTTATTCGTGCCGCAACGCCTCGATCGGGTCCAGCCGTGCCGCGCGCCGCGCCGGGACGTAGCCGAAGATGACGCCGATAGCGGCGGAGAAGCCGAAGGCCAGCAGGTTGATGGCGGGGCTGAAGATGAACGGCAGCGACAGCAGGATCGATAACCCGTAGCAGGCGAACAGTGCCAGCAGGATACCGATCAGGCCGCCTATGGTTGACAGCGCGACCGCCTCGGTGAGGAATTGCAGCAGCACTTCTTTTTCCAGTGCTCCGATGGCGAGGCGAATGCCGATCTCGCGTGTGCGTTCGGTCACCGACACCAGCATGATGTTCATGATGCCGATGCCGCCGACCAGCAGGCTCACCGCAGCCACCGCGCCCAGCAGCGTCGTCATGGTGCCGATCGCACCGGACAGCGCCTGGGCGATCTCCTTGGTGTCCTGGATGCTGAAGTTGTCTTCCTCGTTGTCCGACAGCTTGCGCCGTTCGCGCATCAGCACCTTGATCCGGTTGGTCACCTGCGTGCTCGAGGCGCCGTCCATCATCGAGATCAGAATGGTGTTCACGTCCGGCTTCCCGGTCAGTTTGCGCTGCACGGCGCGCAGCGGCATCACCACCGTGTCGTCCTGGTCGCGGCCCATACCGCTTTGCCCCTTGGCCGCGAGCACGCCAATCACTTCGCAGGAGAATTGTTTGACGCGCATCATCTCACCCACCGGGCTGCGTCCCTCGAACAGTTCCTTTTGCACCGTGGCGCCGACGACGCACACCGCCTTGCCGGCGCGTTCCTCGCTACTGTTGAAGATGCGCCCCTGCGCCAGCGTCCAGTTGCCCGCCGCGAAATAATCCTCGGTGGTGCCGGTGATGGAAGTGGACCAGTTGCGCGTGCCCGCGATCAGCACTGCCGCCCGGTTCACGGTGGGGGCGACGGCATTGAGCGAATCGACTTGGGACTTGATCGCTTCGGCATCCTCGACTTTGAAGGCGGGCGCACCGGAGCCGCCGCTACCCGGACCCATGCGCTGTCCGGGGCGCAGCATCAGCAGGTTGCTGCCGAGGCTGGAGATCTGGTCCGACACCGACTGCGTCGCACCGTTGCCCAGCGTCACCATGGTGACCACGGCGGCGACGCCGATGACGATGCCCAGCACGGTGAGGAAAGATCGCATCAGGTTGCGCCGTATCTCGCGCAACGCCAATAGCAGGGTGGTCCAGCCCATCATGAATTTCCCCCCTGAAAGCGAATCTCGCGCAGCGGCGTACAGTACCCCTCGCCCTCGGGGAGAGGGGGGACGGGGGTGAGGGAACGCTCGTGACGCAGACGATCAATCATTTTGGGTCGGCCTGCTTCATGAGCGTCGCGTCGTCGCGCGCGATGCGGCCGTCCACGAAATGCACGATACGCCTGGCGTAGGCGGCGATATCCGGTTCATGCGTCACCATCATGATGGTGATGCCGTGGTCGCGGTTCATGCTGACCAGCAGATCCATGATCTCGTGCCCGCGTTTGGAATCCAGATTGCCGGTCGGCTCGTCGGCCAACAGCACCTTGGGACTGGTGACGATGGCGCGCGCGATGGCGACACGTTGTTGCTGGCCGCCGGAAAGTTCGGCGGAGGTGTGATGTTCCCAGCCGTTCAGTCCGACCGATTTGAGCGCCGCCTGTGCCAGTGCATGGCGCGCCTGCGGCGGTTCGCCGCGGTAGAGCAAGGGCAGTTCGACGTTCTCCTGCGCCGTGGTGCGCGCCAGCAGATTGAATCCCTGAAACACGAAGCCAAGATAATGCCGGCGCAGCAAAGCGCGCTGGTCGCGCGTGAGATTCTCCACATGCATGCCGTTGAACAGATAAGCGCCCGAGGTCGGCGTGTCGAGACAGCCGAGGATGTTCATCGCGGTTGATTTGCCGGAACCACTCGGCCCCATGATGGCGACGAACTCGCCCGCGCGGATGGACAGATCGACACCGCTCAAGGCCTGAAACGCGGCCTGCCCCTGTCCGTAGGTCTTGGTGATGGCGGACAACTCGATCAGTGCATCGCTCATTGGGAAACCCCGATGTCCACGAAACACACGAAAGGCACGATACGGGGCAAGCAGACATTTTGCCGCAAGGCGAAAGCAAAACACGGTTTTGTCATCGCTTTTAGAAGATGCTTGGGCTGGGCGCCGCATACAGCAGGATGGGCGTCGGATGTGCGTGTATTTCGTGATTTTCGTGGACACATATTGTTTTGTATTCGTTCATTTTGCGGTCTTCTGCGTGCCCGTGATGACCGCCGTGCCCGGCTTCAGATCGCCGCTCACCACTTCCGTGAGGCGGCCGTTCGTGAGCCCGACTTCGATCACGAGTGCGGCGGGTTGTTTTCCCTGCAACACCCACACCGTGCGTTTGCCGCCGCTATCTTTGTTGACGACCTTGGCCTGCTTGGGCTGCGACGGCGGGCGTGTCATCAGGCTGTCGATGAATCCGCCGGAAGGGGCGGCGGCAGACGGTTTGGGCGGCGTGAAGCGCAGCGCGGCATTGGGAACCAGCAGCACGCCCTCGCG
>JBAYTV010000095.1:0-6346 GCA_041675405.1 Sideroxydans sp.
GCGACCACGTGATACCCCAGTTGCGACAGCATGCGCACCGCCAAACTCCCTACCCCGCCCGTCGCACCAGTCACGATGACCTTGCCTTTGGCAGGTGTCAGTTCGTTCTGTTCCAAACGATGTATCGCTAGTGCCGCCGTGAATCCAGCCGTACCCAGCACCATCGCATCGAACAAAGTGAGACCTGTTGGAAGTGGCACGACCCAATCAGCGGGTACGCGCACATACTCAGCGAAACCACCGTCGTGCGCCACCCCCATGTCGTAGCTGGTGACTACCACCTGATCGCCTGCCTTGAAACGCGTATCTGACGAACTCTCCACCACACCGGAGACATCCACTCCACCCACACAAGGGAAGCGGCGGACGACCTTGCCCGCCCCTGTAGCCGCCAGTGCATCTTTGTAATTGACACCCGAGTAGTGAGTGCGAATGACGACCTCACCCGCATCAAGCTCATCCACTGATAACTGGACGAGCTTGCCGATGGATTTGCCGTTTTCTTCGTAGATACGGTAGGCGTCGAAATTCTTCATTTTACAGATCCAGCAACACGCGCCCTGGGTACTCCAGCGCTTCTTTGATGGTGCCTAGGAATTGCACCGCTTCACGACCATCGATGATGCGATGGTCATAAGACAGTGCAAGGTAATTGATAGGTCGGATGACGATTTGACCGTTCTCAACCACGGGGCGGTCTTTGGTGGCATGGATGCCCAAGATAGCGCTTTGTGGCGGGTTGATGATGGGGGTGGAGAGCATGGAGCCGAACACGCCGCCATTGGTGATCGAGAAAGTCCCGCCACTCAATTCTTCCATGGTCAATTTGCCATCTTTGGCGCGCGCGGCAAAAGCAGCGATCTGTTTCTCGATGTCGGCCAATGACATTTGGTCGGCATTGCGCAAGATAGGCACGACCAATCCGCGTTCGCTACCGATGGCCATACCGATGTCGAAGTAACCGTGATAGATGACGTCATTGCCGTCTACCGAAGCATTCACCACGGGGAATTTTTGCAGCGCAATGACAGCAGCTTTGATGAAGAAGGAAGAGAAGCCCAGTTTCACGCCGTGTTTCTTTTCGAACACGTCTTTGTATTTGTTGCGCAGGTCGATGACGGGCTGCATGTTCACTTCGTTGAACGTGGTGAGGATGGCCGCGTTCTGTTGCGATTGCAGCAAGCGCTCGGCGATGCGCTGACGGATGCGCGTCATCGGCACTCGTTGTTCGGCACGGTCGCCTACTGGCACATTCACAGGCGCTGCGACTGGCTGAGCGACAGAGGCTGGTGCTTGCACTGCACTCAGCACATCCTCTTTGGTCACTAGGCCATGCTTGCCACTGCCTTGCAGACTAGCTGCATCTACATCGTGTTCATGCGCCAACTTGCGCGCGGAGGGAGAAACTGCCGCAGCTTGAGTCACAGCAGCCACGGCGACTGGCGCGGACGCCTGCGCCACTGGCGCCGTATCAATTTGCGCAATAACCTCACCACTGCCGACTTGCGAGCCATCGGCCTTGATGATCTTCACCAGCACACCGCTTTTGATCGCTGGTAATTCGAGCACGACCTTGTCGGTCTCGATGTCTATGAGGTTCTCGCCCTCTTTCACCGCGTCGCCCACCTTCTTTTGCCAAGTGAGCAGGGTCGCCTCAGAAACGGATTCGGAGAGTTGCGGGACTTTGACTTCAATGATGCTCATGGTGTGCTCCTGGGTTGTTCTTTACATCAAGGTCGGGACGGAAGGCAGCATCGATCACTGCCTTCTGCTGTTCGTTATGCGTGGAAAGATAACCCGCCGCGGGTGATGCGGAAGAAGGGCGTAGCGCGTAACCCAGACGCATCTGTGGACGCATCTGCCTGAGCAAGTAATGTTGGATACGATGCCAAGCACCTTGGTTGCCGGGCTC
Organism: Sideroxydans sp.; assembly: GCA_041675405.1. Lineage (GTDB taxonomy): Bacteria > Pseudomonadota > Gammaproteobacteria > Burkholderiales > Gallionellaceae > Sideroxyarcus. Next base: position 1,913 of record JBAYTV010000095.1, read on the forward strand.
TTCCTGACACCACACCACCTCGGTCGCGTTCGGGTGCGCAGCGATCTGCGCCGAGAAATCCTCATGCGGGAAAGGATAGAGTTGCTCCAAACGAATGATGGCCATGTCGCTGATGCCGCGTTCGCGCCGCGTCTTGGCAAGGTCGTAGTACACCTTGCCGCTACAGGCGATGATGCGACGCACCTTGCTGGCTTCCATCTTTTCCACTTCGGGTATGACTGCTTGGAAACCCCCGTGTATCAGATCTTCTAGCGGCGAAGAGGCATCCTTGCTGCGCAACAGACTCTTGGGGGTGAATACGATAAGCGGTTTACGGTACGGCCTCAACATCTGGCGGCGCAGTAGATGGAATATCTGCGCCGAATTGGAGGGGACACACACTTGGATGTTGTAATCGGCACACAGCTGTAAATAGCGTTCGATACGTCCTGATGAGTGCTCCGGTCCTTGGCCTTCATAGCCATGCGGCAACAACATCACCAAGCCGCACAGCCTGCCCCATTTCGCTTCGCCGGATGCGATGAACTGGTCGATGACCACTTGCGCGCCATTAGCGAAATCACCGAACTGTCCTTCCCAAAGCGTGAGGCAATCCGGCTCGGCAGTCGCATACCCATATTCGAAACCCAATACAGCCTCTTCCGACAATATAGAGTCGATGACGACGAAATCGGCCTGGTCCGGCGCGATCTTCTGCAAAGGTATGTGATAGCCCTGATCGAACTGGGTACGGTTCTGGTCGTGCAACACCGCATGGCGATGGAAGAACGTACCGCGCCCGCAATCTTCGCCAGACAAACGTACCGGATAGCCTTCAGTCACCAGACTGGCATAGGCCAAGTTCTCGGCCATACCCCAATCCAGTGGCAATTCACCTTTGCCCATGGCGATGCGGTCAGTGATGATCTTCGCCACACGCGAATGCAGAATGAAATTCTCTGGAATAGCGACCAGTCTTTGGGCGAGTTGCTGCAATCTTTCACGCGGAATGGAAGTGATCGTCGGCTGATCCCAACGACCTGGATTCTTATATCTGACCCAACTTTCAGTATGTCCGTACTTATATTCATTGGGCACAGTTTGTAAGGGATTGCGCCCCTCATCCATGGCGCGGCGATACTCTGCGACCATATCATCCGGCTCATTAGACTCCAACACTCCTTGCTCGATCAGACGCTGTGCATACAAAGAACGCGTGCCGGGGTGCTGGTTGATATAGCGGTACATGAACGGCTGCGTCACCAGCGGCTCATCCTGCTCGTTATGACCCAATTTACGGAAGCACACCATGTCGATCACAACATCTTTGCCGAACTGCATGCGAAAATCCATGGCGATCTCGGTCACATGCAACACCGCTTCTGGATCGTCTGCATTCACGTGGAAGATGGGCGCCTCGACTATCTTGGCCACGTCTGTGCAATACAAAGAAGAACGCGCATCTCGCGCATCGGAGGTGGTAAAACCGATCTGGTTATTGATGACGATGTGCACCGTACCGCCGGTGCGATAACCGCGTGTCTGCGACAGATTGAAGGTCTCCTGATTCACGCCCTGACCTGCGAAGGCAGCATCTCCATGCAGCAAGATAGGCAGTACCACAGCGCCCTTATGGTCGCCACGGTGATGCTGCCGTGCCCGCACGGATCCTTCCACCACTGGATTGACGATCTCAAGATGAGATGGGTTGAATGCCAGCGTGACATGCATGGGGCCGCCTGGCGTGGCGATATCGGATGAAAAACCTTGGTGGTATTTCACGTCACCCGAAGCCAGATGCTTGCGGTGTATCCCCTCGAATTCCTCAAACAACATCGAAGGCAATTTGCCCAACGTATTCACCAGCACGTTCAATCTGCCTCGGTGCGCCATACCTATGACTGATTCTTTGACACCAAGCTCACCCGCGCGTTTCAGCAGATGATCGAGCAGAGGGATCAGGGTGTCACCGCCTTCTAGAGAAAAGCGCTTCTGCCCCACATACTTTGTGTGCAAATAACGCTCCAGACCTTCTGCCGCAGTCAGCCGCTCAAGAATGCGTCGCTTAGCTTCAACGGGGTAATTAAGTTCACCACTGGCACCCTCCAGCCGGGCTTGTATCCAGCGTTTCTGCGCGACGTTGCTGATGTACATGTATTCCGCACCGACGCTACTGCAATAGATGCGACGCAGTCGCTGCATGATCTCGCGCAGCGTCATGCGCGTACCGCCCACCAAAGAACCGGTGCTGAAAGTGGCATCCATGTCCGCTTCATTCAAGCCGTAGTAGGCCGGATTCAGTTCGACCACCTCCGGTTTTTCATGCCGTTTCAGAGGATCAAGATCGGCCACACGCACACCCAAAAAACGATGGGCATTGATCAGTTGCAACACCGACGCCTGTTTGCGCATCTCATCAGAGTGCAGCGGAGTCGCGGCTGGACGCTGCGCCGACATGGCAAAACCCATCTGAATCGGTGTATGGGCAACATCTTGTTGGGATTGCGCGATTTGCATCGAGTCAAAATAACTGCGCCACTCTGTTGGCACACTGGCGGGGCTACGCAAGTAGTCTTCATACAGTGCCTCGACGAACACGTTGTTGCCACCATTCAGTAACGATGTGTCCTGCATCTCCTGCATGTAGTTTTTCCCTGTGGTGTTCATGATATTTCTAATCGAACTCAGCGTTTGATCATCGGCAGATAGTCACGACGGACTGCACCGCGATAAAGTTGACGCGGACGGCCGATCTTATGCTCGGCATCGGCGATCATCTCGTTCCATTGAGACACCCAACCGATGGTGCGAGCGACCGCAAAGATCACGGTGAACATATTGATGGGAATGCCGATCGCACGTAGCACGATGCCAGAATAGAAATCGACGTTCGGGTACAGCTTGCGCTCGATAAAGTAGGGGTCGTTCAGTGCGGTCTTTTCCAATTCCATCGCCAGCGCGAACAGCTTGTCGTTCTCAAGGTTCAGCTCTTTCAGTACTTCGTAACAGGTCTGACGCATCACCGAAGCGCGTGGATCCATGTTCTTGTAAACACGGTGACCGAAGCCCATCAACTTGTATTTCTTGTCCTTCACCCCTTGCACGTATTCGGGGACACGTGACAGGTCTCCAATCTCTTCCAACATCTTCAATGCCGCCTCATTCGCACCGCCGTGGGCAGGCCCCCACAAGGCAGCGATACCGGAAGCGATACAGGCGAATGGATTGGCACCGCTGGAACCCGCCAAGCGCACGGTAGAGGTCGATGCGTTCTGCTCATGGTCTGCATGCAAGATAAGGATGCGTTCCAAAGCACGTACCAAGATAGGATTCGGCACATAGTCCTCGGCTGGGGTGGCGAACATCATGTACATGAAGTTCTCGACGAAGCCGAACTTGTTCTTGGGATACATGAACGGTTCGCCCACGCTGTATTTGTGCGTCATCGCCGCGATGGTTGGCACTTTCGCCAGCAGACGTTGCGCCGAGATCTCGCGATGCTGCGGGTTATTGATATCGAGCGAATCGTGATAGAACGCAGACAAAGCGCCCACCACCCCCACCATAACCGCCATCGGATGTGCGTCACGGCGGAAACCGTTGAAGAAGCGCGCCAACTGATCGTGCACCATGGTGTGATGCGTGATGCTGTTGTTGAACCCCGCTCTTTGTTCTGCCGTAGGTAATTCCCCATTCAACAGCAGATAACAGACTTCCAGGAAGTCAGACTTCTCAGCCAACTGCTCGATAGGATAGCCACGGTAGTAGAGCAAGCCAGCATCACCGTCGATGAAGGTGATGTTGGAAGTACAGCTCGATGTTGCGAAGAACGCGGGATCATAGGTAAACACCCCCAACTTGCTCAAGGTGCGGATGTCGATGACATCGGGACCGAGCGTACCCGATAAGATCGGGAACTCGATGCTGCGACCATCATCCAGAGTCAGAGTTGCGACACGTTTGCTTTCCATTTTTTCCTCACTTCTGTCAAGCCTGCTTCAACCAATCCAACACCTCGCGCTGATGCGCTTGGGTCAGCTCTTTGTTTCCTGTGACCATATCCCACAGATCATTGTCTGCCAGATCCAATAACTCATCGAATGACACACGTTGCTGTTCGTTCAAAGTCGGATATCTATTCTCCACGAAACGTCCGAGAACGATATCCAACTCCAGCAGCCCACGTCGGCAACGCCAACGCAAACGCTGCAACTCAACCGAATCTCCAGTGCTCATACCGCGCGCTTCACCATCATGTCTTTGATTTTGCCTATCGCTTCCGTTGGATTCAGCTCTTTCGGACACACATCGGCACAATTCATGATGGTGTGGCAACGAAATAGGCGATAAGGATCTTCAAGGTTATCCAAACGCGCCGCAGTATCTTGGTCGCGGGTATCGGCGATGAAGCGATAAGCCTGCAACAATCCGGCAGGGCCAACGAACTTGTCTGGA
>JBAYTV010000096.1:0-6342 GCA_041675405.1 Sideroxydans sp.
GCCTGTCGAATTGACCGAAGGCGAGATGCATCGCTTGGAAGACCTGAGTAATAACAAACGCAGTTATGCGTCAGGTGACTATCTCTATCGCACGGGGGACCGCTTCAAGTCACTCCACGCCATCCGCGGCGGTTCGTTCAAGACGCGCGTCCTGCATGAAGATGGTCGTGAACAAGTGACCGGATTCCTGATGGCCGGTGAGATCATCGGCTTGGACGCCATCAGCACCGACCTCCACACCTGCGAGGCGGTGGCGATGGAAGATAGTGAAGTCTGTGAGCTCCCCTTCAATAAACTGGAAGAACTCAGCCGCGAGATTCCTAGCCTGCAACGCCATTTGCATAAGATCATGAGCCGCGAGATCGTGCGCGACCAAGGCATCATGTTGCTGCTCGGTTCCATGCGGGCGGAAGAGCGCCTAGCGGCATTTCTTCTGAACCTATCTCAACGCAATGCCGCCCACGGCATGTCGGGCACCCAACTAAAGCTGCGCATGTCGCGCTTAGAGATCGGTAGTTATTTAGGCTTGAAGCTGGAGACCGTGAGCCGAACTTTTTCGCATTTTCAGGAAGAGGGCCTGATCTTAGTCAAAGCGCGCGCAGTCGAATTGCTAGACCTGCCGCGACTGCGCACTCTAGTGGGCAAGTCTTAGCGCGTTTGGCGAAAACTCACCATTCCTCCCCTCGCCCGCTTGCGGTTACAACCCTCTGATGAAACCCTTAGCCATTCGACTAAGCACGGTACAACTGTGCAAGTCGCTGGTTATCCCGCAAGCGGGCGAGGGGGCTAGGCAAACTTCTTGATCCCTCTGCGACCCACTGCCGCATTCCTTTATTGGACTGAAATGGGTATCCTGCGCACCGCAACCAAAACACATTAGGGAAAAGCCATGACACAACCATACCAAGCCATGCCGGAAGAGATGACTCGCGCCAAATGGCCGCATGAGATATTCCTCATCAATCTGGTGTTCAACCATATTTTGGTATTCGCTTCCACCTTTGGCGTATTCAGCACTTTTCCCTTGATGGTGATGATTGTGCCTTTGACTTCCTTCATTATCACCGGCTACATCGCCTTCAAGGCAAAGCAAGTGGCTAGTGGCGCTGAGACCGCTTTCGTTAAAGCGCACTGGGTCGTCGCCAACAAACGCAACACACACTTCATGTGGTTGCTGACCGTCACCTGTATCATCATCGGCGGTGGGTTCTGGTTATCGAAGATGATGGGCTGGTCAAAGATCGCCACTATCGCTCTACTGGGCGGTGTCGGCCTGTTGCCATTCATGGTGTCGCTCTTGGTGTTGATCGTGTTGGGCAATGATTCAATGTATCAGGCGCGGCACCACAAATTCCCGCGTGGCACGGCACCCCCGACCGAAGCGGCGTAGAACAACTATTTAGAATACAAAATGACAACTGAAAGCAAAATCTACTGGGGCGTCGGCATCTTTTCCGTCGCTATCATTCTTGGTGCGTTCCTGATTCCCGGTGATCGCCCTGCAAAAGAAGACCTGCCTTGGCACATCGAACATCCCACCACTGATTCGGTGCGCGTGTTCGGATTGACTTTGGGCGTATCAACTCCAGCCGAGGCTGAGGCGAGATTCAAAGAGCAAGCGGAACCCAGCTTGTTCAAATCGCCCGCCGGAGTGATGAGCGCAGAAGTGTTTTTCGAACAGATCAATTTGGCGGGCTTACGCTCACGCGTCGTATTGACTGTAGATATCGCCGATGCCGAAATGAAAGAAATGTATGCGCGCGGCCTGCGTATGGCGGGGACGGGTAGCGGCAAGAAGATCACGTTGACGCCCGAGGATGTGGCACATCTGCGTAGCCTGCCCATCAGCAGCCTGACTTACATGCCAGGCGTACGCGTCGAAGAACCTTTGTTCTTGAAACGCTTTGGCAAGCCAGCTCAAATCGTCAAAGAAACCAAGACCGGCGCCATCCATTGGCTTTACCCGCAGAATGGACTCGATCTGACACTGGGCGGTGGTGATAAACCGGTATTGCAATACGTGCCACCAAACAAGTTCGATACACTGGTAAGGCCCTTGCTATCCAACGGCGAGGTGATCACTCAGTAGTTTTTTTGGTATTCGCATCCGGCCTTGTCGTCGGATGCGGCATCATGTCTTCATCGTCATCCATCAAGATACGATTGCCGCTACCTTCCATATCCTCGTACTGCCCCTTCTTCACCGAGAAGATCAGCACAACCACCAAGATGATGCCGAAGAACATCATGCCGGGTATCAAGCTGTAGATCACTTCCATCGCTTATCTCACTTTTGAATTGGGTTTGACTTCATCTTTGAACAAGGTGCGGATGCGCGCGGCATTGCCGATCACGATGAGTGAGCTGATAGGCATGGTGATGGCGGCCGCCAGCGGCGTCACCTTCGCCATCATTGCCAACGGCACCATGATGAGGTTATACACGAACGACAATCCGATGTTCTGCTTGATGGTGCGCAGGGTACGGCGGGACAACTGAGTCGCTTGTAGCACTTTATTCAGTTCGTTATGCATCAATACGATGTCTGCGCTTTCCACCGACACGTCCGTGCCCGAGCCCAAAGCGATACCCACATCCGCGCGAATCAAAGCAGGGGCATCGTTGACGCCGTCACCCACCATCGCCACGATTTCCCCCGCCTGTTGTAATTCATGAATGACGCGATCTTTATCCTGGGGCAACACCTCGGCAATGACTTCCATACCACCCAATTGCTTTGCGATTGCCTCGGCAACAGGGCGACGGTCTCCGCTCAGGAGCGTCATCTTGATTCCGCTGGCACGCAGCTCATCCACCAATTGTTGCGCGTCACTTCGCAAGCGATCGGCCAATGCGATGATGGCCACGTGCCTATCGCCTTGCGCCAAATAAACGCAACTCATCGCTTCTGCTTCTAGGCTATGCGCCTGTGCCTGCAACCCGGAATCCAACACGATCCCATTTTGCCTGAGCCAGTTCGCACTCCCCAACAGGATGCGTTGCCCCGCCACCAGCGCCACCACGCCAAGCCCCGCACTAGCATGGAAATCGAGCACATCGATGTCGCGATACGCGTATCGCTGCTCTTCGGCATAGCGCGTGATGGCATGCGCCACACTATGTTCGCTGTAGCGCTCAGCCGCCGCCGCATAGCGTATGCTCTCTTCAGTATTCACACCTGCAGCGAACTGCACGCGTGCGACGCTCATCACGCCCTCTGTAAGTGTGCCGGTCTTATCGAACACGAAATGAGTCACCTTGGACAAGGTCTCCAATACCAGACCGTTCTTCACCAAGATGCCGTACTTGGCTCCCAGACCGGAAGCCACTGCGATAGACATCGGTGTCGCCATGCCCAACGCACACGGACAAGTGATGATGAGTACCGAAGTCGCCGCCATCAGCGCGATCTCGAAATCTTGGCCGTTCCAGATAAAGAAGGTCGTCGCGGCACAGATCATGGTCACCAGCACGAACCACGGCACGATGGTATCGGCCAAACGCTGGATGGGCGCTTTGGAAGATTGCGCTTCTTCGACAAGCTTGATGATCTTGGACAAGGTGGTGTCTTGTAGCTGTGCTCTGACCTCAACCAACAAGGCGCCGCTGGTGTTGACCGTTCCCGCAGAAACAGCCGACCCGATGCGCTTGGTCACAGGAAGAGATTCGCCGCTCAACATGGATTCGTCTACTGCGCTGTGCCCTTCTAGCACTATGCCATCGACGGGGATGGTATAGCCGGGTTTAACCAGCACTTGGTCGCCCAACTTTATCCCGCGTATAGGTGTCATCTGTTCGACGCCATCGAGCATCAACAATGCGACGCGCGGCTGTAACTCCATCAAGCGCTTGGTAGCAGAAACGGCTTGGTGACGGAACATACCTTCCAGATAGCGCCCGATGAGAATGATGAAAGTCAGATTGGTCACGGTGTCGAAATACACTTCACCGTGCTGATTGTTGGTTATCGTTACATACACTGAGTACGCATAGGTGACGCTCAAACCGACGGCGATGGGCATGTCCATCGTGAGATGTCCGGCACGCAAACCACCGATCGCGCCACGGAAGAAGGGGTATCCAGAATACAACAACGTAGGCGTCGCTAACACCAAAGCCACCCAATGGAAGAAACTGCGAAACTCATCTTGGTTGGCGCCGCTATACAAAGCGATGGCGATCCACATCATGTTCATCGCGGCAAATCCAGCGAAGAAGAGTCGGAACAACATCGCGCGATTGGTCTTCTTGATCGATCCTTCCGCACTTTCTGGATCGTAGGGAACTGCAGAATAGCCGATACGTGAGAGTGCTTTGATCAACTCGGAAAGTTTGCTTTTGCTATTGTCCCAGCGTAAGTGCAAACGCTTACCCGCCAGATTCACTTCCGCCAACTGCACACCCGGCGCGCGATTCAAGCCGCGTTCGATGAGCCACACACAGGCTGCACAATGGATTCCTTCGACCAGCAGATGGATGTCGCGTATGTCGCCAGAGCAGGTGGTGAATTCCTGCTGCACTTCATCGAAGTCGTATATCTCGATATCTTTGGGTGGCGCGGGCGGCGGACCTAGCAATGCGCCCTCTGGCGTACGTTGATAGTAGCCTTGTAGTCCCGACTCATAGATGGCGTTACAGACAGACTGGCAACCAAAACAACAGAACTCTCGCTCACGTTGCTCCAGTTCCGATTTGAAATGTGCATCTGCAGGAATAGCCAACCCGCAGTGAAAACAATCATGCAACGCTTGGGGGACTACTTGCGCCATTGATACCGACCACCGATCAGGATTGCTCTTCGACCTTGAAGCGATCTGTATCTACGCTGAATTCGTCAGTGCCACGTTTCAGGTGGATATGTAATTCCCAATATCCCTTCAACGGAAACGTGACGTAACCCTGATATTTTCCAGCAGCCACCTCTTTAAAGACTGTCGTGAAATCTTTACTCGCATCTGAGGCGCGATATGCTTCAACTTCCATCTCACCACTCACCGCTTTGCCGTCTTTATCCACCACGCTGATCTCATACATCGTGGGTTGGTTCAATACGATGGCTTTGGGCTTATTGATCGTGGTCTGCCAAGCCAATGCTTGTTGCGCACCCAATTCGCTCAGTACCTGTGTATTGGTCTTTCTGTCCTTCGTCTTGTACTCACGATCAACCAGCATCGACTTGTTATGCGTTGCGAACCAGATGAAGGTCGCATTGACGGCGAGCACTAAAACGATCAACCCCAAAAGACTGAGCAGCCATGGGTTACGTAATCCTGATTTTTGGTCTTGCGAGATCATCTTATATAACCTTATTTTTTTGGCGCGTAGAACTGGCTCGTGTACTCAGCGAATACCATCGGGTCTTCTACACTTTCCACTCTGAACTGAATCGGCGTCACATCCTTGTTAGAGAACTTGCCCGGTGCTTTAACAAAAACAGTGAACGACGTACCACGTCCGTGATGAATCATCGGATTATGCTCGGCACCGATGATGATCTGGTCTTTGATACCACCTTCTGCAGTCACTTTGACTTGAAAGTCTTTGTCCGTCTTATTCAGCAACTTGAAGTCATATTTATTCTGGATAGAACCGTCGCTCATGCTCACATAGAGCGGTTGACGCTCATGCATGATCTTCAAGGTCATAGAACCCAAATGCGTCAGTCCCCAAATGATACCGCCCAGTGCCATCGTGATAATACCGATGTAGACCAGTGTGCGTGGATGCTGGTACATCTTCTTGGCAGGCTTACCTTCAAGTTCATCCAAAGATGCGTAGCGAATCAAACCCTGTGGCTTGCCGATTTTATCCATGATGGAGTCGCAGGCGTCGATACAAAGTCCGCAAGTGATGCATCCAATTTGCTGCCCATTGCGAATATCCACCCCTGTCGGGCACACCTGTACACACTGGAAGCAATCGATGCAATCGCCTTGCGGTGCAACCACTTCGCCGCCACGACGAATCTTTCCACGCGGCTCCCCCCGGTTGTAATCATAGGTTGGCAGTATGGTCTGCGAATCATTCATCACGGCCTGGATACGTGCATAGGGACACAACCATAAGCATGTTTGCTCACGCAGGAATCCAGCCAATAGGTAAGTTCCAAAGTAGAACATGATGAGCGTCACCCAACCCACCAGTGGCAGCTGGAAATGAATCAGCCTGTTCCAATAATCATATGCATCAACAAACCAGATTGAGAAGCTGATGCCTGTAAAGAGAGCAAGCAAAGACCAAACGAAGTGCTTTAACCCCTTCTTCTTGATCTTATCGAGACTCCACGGAGCAACATCCAACTTGCGACGGGCAGTCGGATTGCCCTCAATTCTCTCTTCCAGC
>JBAYTV010000097.1:0-6325 GCA_041675405.1 Sideroxydans sp.
GAGACGGGGCGTGATGGGCTGAAGATGCTGAAGTCGGATGAGATTGACTTTGCCGTGGGTTCGATGTTGGACGTGCCGGATGACATCACCTATCAACCCTTGGTGACCTTCGATCCGGTGTTGATCGTGCCCATCGGCCATCCCTTAGCCAAGAAAAAGAAGGTGACCTTAGAAGATGTCAGCCAATTCGGATTGATCTTGCCGCCGCGCCATCTTTCCACTTGGGGCGTGGTCAAATACGTGTTCCAGCAGCACAAACTTTCATTCAAGGTGACGCTGGAAGCGGGAGGCTGGGAAGTCATCAAGAAATATGTCGAGCTAGGCATGGGTATCTCCATCGTGACCGATATCTGCTTGACGGGAAATGAGAAACTCGTGTCCATCCCACTCGCGGATTATTTCCCGCAACGCGGTTATGGACTGGTCTTGCGCAAAGGTAAGTTCATGTCGCCGCAGGCGAATCGCTTCGTTGAATTGTTGCTGGAGACGTATCGAGAGAACGCACTCTCTGTCTGAACGCTAAATATCGCCACAATATTTCAGTCGCTTGACTTAATCAAGCGACTGAAATATCGTGCCTGTCCGTTTCAACGTTCGAGGCAAGCGTGATAGCAAAACAAAGTCTGGGTTGTCCATTGATGGAGATGGCGCAACGACTGTTAGGGCATCAACCCACTTCGCAGGAAGAGACGCGCTGGCGCGTGCTGCAGGCAGCTACCGAGGTGTTCGCCGAGGTGGGTTATCACGCGGCCACCACACGCGCGATCTGTCGCCGTGCCGAGGTCAACCTCGCTTCCATCCACTACCACTTTGGTGACAAGGCGGAGTTGTATCGTGAAGTGTTCCGTCTGCCTTTCTTGAGTGAGTGCAACACCTTCGCTACGTTGGATATCACACAGATCTCGCTACAGGAGGCGCTGCATTCTTTCTATGCCTGGATGTTTCCGGTCGATGCTGACGAAAATCCCATGTTGCAACTCTTCTTGCGCCTGCATTCGCGCGAGGAAGCCGAGCCGAGTGGGGTATTGGGCGATGCGTTGACCAAATCATTCCTTCCCCATCATCAACAGATGCAGGCCTTGTTGTGCCGGCAGTTCGGTTTGAAGAAGCCCGACATCGAGGTGGATAGGTTGGCCTTCTGTCTGGCAGGTCTGGCAACGATCTATTTTCATGGTGGGCGTAGCGCGGTAGAGGAGTTCGCGCCACATTTGGTCAAAGGTAAAAAAGCGCGCGAATTGATGGTGAGTAAATTAGTTGTGTATGCGAGCGCACTCATCGAAGCGGAACAAAAACAACGCGCTGCCCGTGCGAAAAAGTGATCAAAGCAAGACGCATCGAATCAACGATAGGACGATAGATATGAACAGTATTGAGAGCAAAAAATGGTTCATCGGCGGTGTGGTGCTGAGCGCATTGGCGATTGCGGGAGTCGCGAGCATGTCGGGCACCAGCGTGGCGGAAGAAGCCAAGGCACCGTCATCTGGCCGTCCTGCTTTGACAGTCACGACGACGACGCTGCGCCAAGACAAATGGGCACGCTCGTTGACCGCCAACGGTAGCATCCTGCCGTGGCAGGAAGCCATCATCAGCGCGCAGGTGCAAGGTTTGCGCATCGCCGAGGTGAAAGTGAGCATCGGCGACCATGTGCAGCAGGGTGATGTATTGGTGACGCTGGACAACTTCGTGCGCAGTGACGACGGGACTGACCGAACCACACAAGGACGTATCGTTGCGCCGGATTCGGGTGTCATCTCGGCAGCGAATGCGAACGTAGGTTCGATGTTGCAGCCGGGTGCCGAGTTGTTCCGCATCATCCGCAAGAGTCGTTTGGAATGGCGCGCCGATCTGACGGCAGACGAGTTGATGCTGCTGCGCAAAGGCATGACGGCAGAAGTGACAGTTGGAGACCGGGTGCTGAAAGGAAGCATACGTGCGATATCGCCTTCGGTGAACGCGCAGACTCGTTACGGCTATGCCTTGGTCACTTTGCCAAATAGCAAAGGCGTCATCGCCGGAGCGTATGCACGCGGCATCATCGATATCAGCGGCGGTAAGCGCACGCTTGCGACCTTGCCGCAGTCTGCCGTGATGCAGCGCGGCAGCAAGACCTACGTGTTGCAGGTGGGTCCGGACAATAAAGTGAGTGAACATACGGTCACCATTGGTCAGCGAGTCGGTGACCGTGTCGAGATCAAGCAAGGCCTTAAGGCGAATGAACCCGTGGTCGAGAGTGGCGGCGCTTTTCTGACTGAAGGTGACACCGTGCAAGTGGTGAAAGGCTAAGCATGGACCGAGATTTTCCATTAGTGATAATTCCTGTAGGAACAGCCTATCACCCCCCTTTGCAAAGGGGGGGCAGAGGGGATTTAGCGCAGAACAAAAAACCAAATCCCCCTCAATCCCCCTTTTACAAAGGGGGAGGCCGACTAATTTCCCCAATGGAAAATCTCGCATGAACGTTTCATCTTGGTCGATCCGTAACCCCATTCCCGCAGTGCTGGGCTTCGCACTGCTGACCATCATGGGCATCATGGCGTTCAAGGCCATGAAGATCCAATTGTTCCCCGATATCGACTTGCCGATGATCACGGTGACGGCCTCCATCCCGGGAGCATCACCGGATCAGATGGAAGTCGAAGTGGCGCGCAAGATCGAGAATGCACTCGCCAGTGCACAGGGACTGAAGCACATCTATACCCAAGTGAAAGACGGTACAGCCATCATCTCGGCTGAGTTCCGCTTGGAACGGGATTCGCGCCAGGCATTGGAAGACGTGCGCTCCACGATCTCTCGCATACGTGGCGATCTGCCGCAAGAGATGCTCGACCCGACCATCAACAAAGTCGAGATGAGCGGGAAGCCTATCCTGACTTACACGATCTCCTCTCCGAAAATGAGTGAGGAGCAATTGTCGTGGTTCGTCGATAACAACATCTCCAAGTTGTTGCTCGGTGTGAAGGGGGTGGGCGCAGTGAATCGAGTGGGCGGAGTGACACGTCAAGTGCGCGTCGAGCTCGATCCAACCAAGATGCTGGCGCTCAATCTCACTGCCTCTGAGATATCGTCACAGTTGCGCCAGATACAACAGGAGGCACCGGGGGGGCGCACCGATCTGGGGGGAATGGAGCAATCCGTGCGCACCGTGGCGACGGTGCAAACCGCTGAGCAACTGGGTCAGATGGAACTTGCGATGCGCGATGGGCGGCGCATCCGCCTGGATCAGGTCGCAACGGTGAGAGATTCCATCGCGGAACGTCGTTCAGCGGCGCTCCATAACGGGAAACCGGTAATCGGTTTCGAGATCGTGCGATCGCTCGGTTCGGGTGATGTGGCCGTCGCAGCAGGTGTGACAGAGGCGCTTGAAAGTTTCCAGAAAGAACACCCCGAGATCACCACCGAAAAAGTGTTCAACATGGTCGATACGGTCTATCAGGCTTACCAAGGCTCGATGGAAATGATCTTCGAGGGCGCCATCCTCGCCGTGATCGTGGTGATCTTTTTCTTACGTAACACCCGCGCCACCATCGTGGCAGCACTGGCGTTGCCTCTGGCAATCATCCCAACCTTTGCGCTCATGTATTTGTTTGGCTTCACCATCAATATGGTGACGCTGCTGGCATTGTCCTTGGTGGTGGGAGTGTTGGTGGACGATGCCATCGTCGAGATCGAGAACATCATGCGCCATCTGGAAATGGGTAAAACACCTTACCAGGCCGCGATGGAGGCAGCGGATGAGATAGGCATGGCGGTGATCGCGACTACTTTCACCCTGGTGGCGGTGTTCTTGCCAACCGCTTTTATGAGCGGCATACCGGGTCGCTTCTTCGTCCAGTTCGGCTGGACAGCGGCAGTGGCAGTGTTGTTCTCGCTGGTGGTCGCTCGCATGCTGACGCCGATGATGTCCGCCTATTTCTTGCAGCCGCGCGTGCTGCACGCCACGCCGGGCTGGATCAACATCTACCTTAAGTGGGCACAGTGGTGTCTGCACAATCGCAAGACGACTTTGTTACTGACCGCAGTGTTCTTCTTCGGTTCTTTTGGATTAGCCGGGACATTGGAGACAGCGTTCCAGCCCAAGGATAATCAATCGCAGACACAGGTGACCATCACCCTGCCGCCGGGTAGCAAATTCGAACAGACCTATGCCATGGCGGAGCGTGCACGCCAGATCATCGAGCGTAATCCCAGTGTGACTCTGATCTACACCGCTATCGGTGGCGGTGCATCGGGCGGTAATGCATTCGAGCCGACTGGCGCGGCAGAGGCGCGCAAAGCCACCTTGTCGATCCAGCTCAAGGAGCGCGACGAACGTCCCAAGAAGCAGATCATTGAGGCAGCATTGCGCGATTCGCTGATGGAATTGCCGGGTGTGCGTATCAAGGTTGGCTTGGGGTCGGCATCGGACAAATACCAATTGGTGTTGACCAGCGAGAACGGGAAATTATTGAACGAAGTGGCACTTGCTGTGGGGCAAGAGTTGCGCACCATTCCGGGTATCGGCAACGTGGTGTCCAACTCCAGCATCTTGCGACCAGAGGTGGTGGTGCGTCCCGACTTTGCCAAAGCAGCAGATCTGGGCGTGACCTCGGCTGCTATCGCGGAGACTTTGCGTGTGGCGACCAATGGCGACTACGACCAGTCATTGGCTAAGCTCAATCTGCCGGAGCGGCAAGTGCCTATTGTGGTCAAGCTACAGGACGATTCGCGTCAAAACATCGATCTATTGTCTCGGCTTGTCGTGCCGGGGTCGCACGGTCCTGTAATGCTGGGTAATGTGGCGACGCTGAGCATCGAAAGCGGTCCGGCACAGATCGACCGCTATGACCGTCAACGCAACATCACCTTTGATTTGGAGTTGGCCGGACAGCCCATGGGCAAGGTGCAGGATGCAGCGCTGGCACTGCCGTCCATCAAGAACATGCCGGATGGTGTGCGTATCGCGCCCATCGGCGATGCGGAGGCGATGAAGGAGCTGTTCGATAGTTTTAGCTTGGCGATGTTCACGGGTGTGTTGTGTATCTATATCGTGCTAGTGCTGTTGTTCAGGGATTTCATGCAACCCGCGACCATCCTGTGGGCACTTATCCTGTCCATCCCGGGTGCGTTCCTAGCGTTGTTCCTCACGCGCAGCGCGATCTCTATGCCGTCCATGATCGGTATCATCATGCTGATGGGTATCGCGACCAAGAACTCTATCTTGCTGGTGGAGTACGCCATCGTGTCACGGCGGGATCGCGGTATGAATCGCGCAGAGGCCTTGCTGGATGCCTGCAAGAAGCGCGTGCGGCCAATCGTGATGACGACCTTGGCGATGGCGGCAGGTATGATGCCGGTAGCAATGGATATTGGCATGGGCGACGGTAGCTTCCGCTCGCCGATGGCGATCGTGGTGATCGGCGGTCTGATCACATCGACCTTCCTCAGTCTGTTGGTGATTCCCGTTGTCTACACCTATGTGGACGATTTCATCGTTTGGTTAAAGAACAAGGTGAACAAAATGCGCGGTGTACAGGCAATACATGTAAGTTGAGTTTTGGGGGTTGCGGCGGTTGAGGCGATTCGGTGGTGTTGCTATACTGCCCCGAGTCGCACCAGCCTAAGATGCATACAGGAACAAGGAGAGTAGGGATGAACTTGGAACAATTGCGCTTCAATATGATCGAGCAACAGATCCGTCCGTGGGATGTACTCGACCCGAAAGTGCTGGATCTGCTGAAGCTGGTGCGACGTGAACAATTTGTTCCCGCAGCGAGCAAAGCGCTTGCGTTCATGGATATCGATGTTCCGTTGGGACATGGTGTTTCGATGTGGCAACCCAAGATTGAAGCACGCGCCTTGCAAGCGCTGGACTTGCAAGCGACCGACAGCGTATTGGAGGTGGGTACCGGTAGCGGACACCTGACTGCCTTGCTGGCAAGGTTGGCTGGACAAGTGACCAGCGTCGAGATCGTGCCGGAATTGAGCGCCCTAGCAACACGCAATCTGCTGACGCATCACATCGGCAACGTCACTTTGCAAGTTGGGGATGCTGCGAATCGATGGGGCGAGGCAGAGTATGACGCTATCGTGCTCACTGGCTCAGTGCCGATGATCCCGGAGGCATTCAAGAACCAACTGAAAGTGGGGGGTCGTTTGTTCGCCATCGTGGGCGATGCGCCTGCCATGCAAGCGCAATTGATCACGCGTGTTGCGGCAGATCGCTTCGTGACCAAGGTGCTGTTCGAAACTGCCGTCGCACCGCTGCAGAATGCGGCGCAGCCGCAACGCTTCGTATTCTGATTTAACTTACACACTGGTTTTGCTGGGTCGACTTGTCTCAGTTGCC
>JBAYTV010000098.1:0-6266 GCA_041675405.1 Sideroxydans sp.
AAGAAAACCCACCTGTGCCTTGTGGGCGTGGTGCGCTACGAGGTGCGGCGGAAGGAGTGCGATTGCCGTTCACTTCTCGATTTGCAGTGGTATGGCTGTTTGCGTGATGACCGCCTTGAGGGCGTGCATCATGGCCGCGAGATTCAAAACCACCTTGTGGGCGCGCCGCATCGTGGCCAAAACGAGTGTGCTTTGGACCTTCGCGACGTTGACCCTGAGGATGCTCATGGCGGCTGTCTGGAGCGCTGTGGCGCGTGTTACCCGCTTCAGCGTTACGCGCTGCGAAACCGCTGGCATTGTGGCTGCGACCTGCATAACCACCACCTTCGTTGTTACGGCCAGCGTAGCCGCCGCCACTGTTGTTGCGTGAGCTAAATCCACCGCCGTTACCATTGCGTGCACCATATCCGCCGCCATTGCTGCGGCCTTCGCCACCGCGAGGTTGAGAAGAAGCTGGACGGGGTTTGAATTTTGGCTCTAAACCCACAATGGTATGAGGTTGGATCGGTTGGCCGGTGTAACGCTCGATCTTCTTCAGATGCATCGCATCACGATTCGAGGCGAACGACACGGCGATGCCAGAAGCGCCGCCGCGACCGGTACGACCGATACGGTGAACGTAGTCTTCAGCGAACTTTGGCAAGTCGAAGTTGATCACGTGAGAGATGCCGGCGACGTCGATACCGCGGGCAGCCACATCGGTTGCAACCAACACACGCACATTACCTTTACGCAGGTTGAGCAGGGTGCGGTTACGCTCGCGCTGGTTCATGTCACCATGCAAGGCAGCAGCAGCGTGACCTTGAGCAGACAGCTCATCAGCCAGCATGTCGGCATCACGCTTGGTTGCGGTGAACACCAGCGCTTGGTTCAGTTCGGTGTCGCGCAACAGATGGTCGAGCAGGCGATTCTTGTGTGCCATGTCGTCCACGAACATCAGACGTTGTTCGATGTTCTCGTGACGCGCTTTGGAAGCCGTGACGCTGATACGTTTTGGGCTCTTCAACAGTTTTTGCGCCAGATTGCCGATGACGCCATCCAGTGTCGCCGAGAACAGCAAAGTTTGACGGCTTGCAGGTGTCGCATCCGCGATGCGTTCTACGTCGTCGATGAATCCCATGTCCAACATGCGGTCGGCTTCGTCCAATACCAACATCTCCAAACGGGAGAAGTCGATACGGCCGCGGTCGATGTGGTCGATCAAACGGCCTGGTGTCGCCACCAAGATATCGACAGGGCTGGACAGCAGTTTGTTTTGCAGCGGATAAGGCATGCCACCCAAGATGCTCACGACCTTGACGCGCATGTTCTTGCCGTACTTGGTAGCCGCATCGGAGACTTGTTGTGCCAATTCACGTGTTGGTGTCAGCACCAAGATGCGCGGGCCTTTGCTTTGCACTTTGGATGCGACGGACAGTTTTTGCAACGCTGGCAAGATGAAAGCGGCTGTCTTGCCGGTCCCTGTCTGCGCGGATGCCATCAAGTCGTGGCCCAGCAATGCTTCAGGGATGGCTTGCAGTTGGATAGGTGAAGGCACGGTGTAACCGGCTTCTTGTACCGCTGACAGGATGGCAGGTGCCAAGCCCAAAGAGGCAAAAGTAATGACGGGTTCAGCGGCTACGGGTGTTGCAGTTGTGGTGATATTTTCAGACACAGTGATTCCTTTATAATTTTTTTACAAACACAGCGCATGCGTGGCCATGAGCCACACAATGAAATTCAGTAGGGGGGAGATATACCTCTACCGGCGCAAACAAACATCGTCGCTAACCGGTGAAGCTTGGCGCACCAACAAGGGTGCAGAGGGTCAGGAAACGATGAACTCAATGTCACCCGAGGGGCGACAAGGCGCGCATTATACTCATAGAGAAAATAAAAGCCAGCGAAAATTCAAGAGCCTGTTTTGCTGTGCTAGAATGCGCGCCCTTCGAAACCAGTACAGGTAGTACATCATGTCCCGCGCACTTCGCAATATCGCCATCATCGCCCACGTCGACCATGGCAAGACTACGCTAGTCGACCAACTTCTCCGTCAATCGGGTACTTTCCGCGACAACCAAAAGGTTGATGCACGCGTGATGGATAGTAACGATCTGGAAAAAGAACGCGGCATCACTATTCTGGCCAAGAACACCGCCATTGACTACAACGGAACGCACATCAATATCGTCGACACACCAGGGCACGCCGACTTCGGCGGTGAAGTGGAGCGTGTGTTGGGTATGGTGAACGGCGTGTTGCTGCTGGTGGATGCGGTCGAAGGTCCGATGCCGCAGACACGTTTCGTCACCAAGAAAGCTTTGGCTTTGGGATTGAAGCCCATCGTCGTCATCAACAAGGTCGACCGTCCAGGAGCGCGTCCTGATTGGGTCCTCGACCAGACTTTCGACCTGTTCGACAAGCTGCACGCAACCGATGAGCAACTCGATTTCCCAGTGATCTACGCATCTGGCCTTAACGGCTGGGCATGTTTGGATCTGAAAGATGCGCCATCCAAAGGTGGTTCAGCATCTGATATGAAGCCTTTGTTCGAAACGGTTTTGAAGTTCGTTGCTTCGCCTCCGGGTGACCCAGAAGCGCCGTTGCAGTTGCAACTGGCTGCGCTGGATTACTCCACCTTTACCGGTCGTTTGGGTGTTGGTCGTGTGTTGAATGGTCGTATCAAACCGGGGCAGAATGTCGTGGTGATGAACCATGGCGACCAAGTCAGTTCCGGACGTATCAACCAAGTGTTGGGCTTCCAAGGTTTGGATCGCGTGCCGGTTGATAGCGCGGAAGCGGGCGACATCATCATCATCTCCGGTCTGGACGAGATCGGTATCGGCGTCACGATTTGCGACAAAGACAATCCGGTTGGTCTGCCAGTATTGGGCGTGGATGAGCCAACCTTGACCATGGACTTCATGGTGAACGGTTCCCCATTGGCGGGTACAGAAGGCAAGTTCGTCTCCAGCCGCCAGATCCGTGATCGTTTGACCAAGGAATTGCTGACCAACGTCGCCTTGAAGGTGGAAGACACGGCGGATGCGGACGTTTTCCGTGTATCTGGACGCGGCGAGTTGCACCTGACCATCTTGCTGGAAACCATGCGCCGCGAAGGTTTCGAGTTGGCCGTCGGTAAACCACGCGTCGTGTACAAAGAGATCAACGGTGAAAAATGCGAGCCGTATGAGAATCTGTCCATCGACTTGGAAGACGGACACCAAGGCGGTGTCATGGAAGAGATCGGTCGTCGTCGCGGCGAACTGACCAACATGGAATCTGACGGTCAAGGACGCACCCGTTTGGAATATCACATTCCAGCGCGCGGCCTGATCGGTTTCCAATCCGACTTCATGACAATGACGCGTGGCAGTGGGTTGATCAGCCATGTGTTCGATGACTACGGTCCTGTCAAACCTGACTTGCCTGGTCGCCACAATGGTGTGCTGATCTCGGCGGAAGATGGCGATGCAGTCGCCTATGCTCTGTGGAAATTGGAAGACCGTGGTCGCATGTTCGTGGTTCCCGGCGACAAGTTGTACGAAGGCATGATTATCGGTATCCACGCACGTGACAACGACCTCATCGTCAACCCGATCAAGGGCAAGCAACTGACCAACGTGCGCGCATCCGGTACGGATGAGGCAGTACGTTTGACGACGGCATTGAAGATGACATTGGAATCTGCGGTTGAATTCATTGACGATGATGAGTTGGTCGAATTGACGCCAAAGTCCATCCGTATTCGTAAGCGTTACTTGAAGGAACACGAGCGTAAGCGTGCTTCTAAATCCGAGTAAAGCCGGCGGTTCGGTTGCAGACAAAGGGCGCGAAAGCGCCCTTTGTCATTTATACTTCGCGCCACTTTGACCGACTGAAAAGACATGCTCGAAATCCTGTTCGCCGTTCTTGTTTTGTTGCTACTGCTCATACTATTGGTGATGCAGTCGCGTCAGCCTGCGCGCTCGGCGTATCTGTTGGAGCAACAGCACCGCGCCATGCTGGCTGATCTGAATGATGGACTGAACAAGCAAGGGGATCGTCTCATCGCCACACAAGCAGTCGAAGCGGAACGCTTGCGTACTGCGGTGAGTGAAGAACTGCGCGCCACACGCGATGCGGTCAATGCCTTGCAAGCCAAGCAGGAATTATTGCGAACCGAGATGCTGGCGCAGACGTTGGCTAAGTTGGCGGAGCAGGGACGTGCCGATCAGGAGTTGATCCAGAACTCGTTCCGCAATGCCACACAGCATCTGGCGACCAGTATCGAAGCATTATCTAAAACGGTGGATGGACGCTTGGAGCTGATCGGTGGCAAGGTCAACGAACGTTTGGACGAAGGATTCAAGAAGACCAACGAGACATTCGTTAGCGTGATGACCCGGCTGGCTACCATCGACGAGGCGCAGAAGAAGATCGATGGGCTCACCACCAATATGGTGAGTTTGCAGGAGTTATTGGGGGATAAGCGTTCGCGCGGCGCTTTCGGTGAGGTGCAATTGGAAGCCTTGGTGCGCAACATCATGCCGCCACAGTCTTATGAGATGCAATATTCACTTCCCAATGGCACACGTGCGGACTGTGTGTTGAAACTACCTGAGCCAACGGGGATGGTGGCGGTGGATTCCAAATTCCCCTTGGAAAATTACCACCGCATGTTCGGTGTGGAGACGCCAGCCGAACGCTTGGTGGCAGAGAAACAATTCAAAGCCGACATCAAAAAGCATGTGGATGACATCGCCGGCAAGTACATCATTCCCGAAGTGACATCGGACGGTGCAGTCATGTTCATCCCGGCCGAAGCGGTATTCGCCGAGATACATGCGCATCACCCTGAGGTGGTGGATTACGCCATGCAACGGCGTGTGTGGATCGTGTCGCCGACCACCTTGATGGCGGTGCTGAATACGGCCCGTGCCGTGATGAAGGATGTGGAGACACGCAAACAAGTTCATATCATCAAAGATGAGTTAGGTAAGCTGGGTAAAGAGTTCGGGCGTTTCGATGAGCGTATGAAGAAGTTGGCGGATCACATCCGTCAGGCGCACGAAGATGCGCAAGAGGTGCGTACAACTAGCCAGAAAATATCCAAACGCTTCACGAGTATTGAGCAAGTGGACTTAATACAATCTAACGAGCTTGCGGTTGTTAAACCTGGGAACGAGTAGCTTGCTCATTTACACGATAAAACGTACACGATTTATTCAGGAGTAAAGAAATCATGACTACCTCTCATACTTGGAAATTCTTTCGCGCGGGCGGATTCGATCAAGTCCAATTGGATAATGGTGCAGATCTATTGGCACTAAAAGACTTGAACCAAAAACTTTGGGTGGCCCTGAGCTGCCCTACGCGCGGTATCCAATTCGATGGGTGTACCTTGGATATGATCGACTCGGATGGAGATGGCCAAGTGCGTGCGAACGAGGTGTTGGCAGCCATTGCATGGGCTGGCGCCTTGATGAAGAGTAGCGATACCTTGACCAAAGGCACCGACATATTGTTACTGTCGGACATCAATGATGGATCAGACGAGGGTAAACAGATCCTTGCTTCCGCGCGCCATATCCTGAGGAGCTTGGGCAAGTCCGATGCGACCATGATCACGCTGGCCGATATGGCAGACATAGAGAAGTTCGTGTCCGGATTGCAATTCAACGGTGATGGCGTGGTATGCGCCAAGCAAGTCGGCGATACCGTTCTGAGCGCCACTGTTGCCGACATCGCCAACGTCTCAGGTTCTACACCTGATATGAGCGGTGATATGGGCATCAACCAAGACCTCAGCAACCAGTTCTTTGCGGATGCCAAAGCCTATTTAGACTGGTATGCCCAAGGCGAGTCCGATAAAGGTATCTTGTTATTGGGTGCTGAAACTAAGGCTGCGGCAGCAACCTTGCAGGCTGTCAAAGAAAAGATCGACGACTATTTCACCCGTTGCCAATTGGCTGCCTATGACGAACGTTCTGCTTTGCCATTGAGCCGCTCCGCAGATGATTACCAGCAACTCGCCACCTTGAGCCTCTCTGCGCAGACAGACGAGATCGCCAGTTTCCCGCTGGCAACGATCGAAGCGAACAAACCACTATCGCTAGTGGATAGTGTCAATCCTGCTTGGTGCGCCAGGATCGACGCGTTGCGCAACGCAGTCATCAAGCCTTTGTTGGGGGACAAGCAAAGCATCACTGCTACTGAGTGGGCTGCACTGTGTGCACGGTTCGATGCATTCGACGCATGGCAAGGTGTCAAACCCGCTTCAAAAATCGGCGAGTTGGGTATCGAAC
>JBAYTV010000099.1:0-6200 GCA_041675405.1 Sideroxydans sp.
CTTGATGGTGAGCGTTATCGCCCGCCAGATTGTCGATGTGCAAGGTCACCAAGGCGTGATTGACGAAACCTTGGAAGAACTCACGAATGAGGTCCACATCGAATTCGCCGATGGTGGAACGGGTGAATTCGCAGTTGAACACCAATCCCGGACGACCAGAGATGTCGAGCACGACACGTGACAGCGCCTCGTCCAATGGCACGTAGGCATGGCCGTAACGGCGCAGGCCTTTCTTGTCGCCGACGGCTTGATTGAAAGCTTGCCCCAAAGTGATACCGATGTCTTCCACCGTGTGGTGTGCATCGATGTGCAGGTCACCCTTGGCCAAGATCTCCAGATCGACTAGACCGTGCCTAGCCACCTGATCCAGCATGTGCTCAAGGAAATGCAAACCGGTATCCAATTTGACCTTGCCGGTACCGTCGAGATTCAACTCGACGGCGATCTTGGTTTCTAGGGTGTTGCGTGTGACTTTTGTGCTACGCATCTTTTTTCCTATGCGAGTTGGTTGATCGAGTCCTGCAGTGCTGCGATGAACTTTGCATCTTCTTCCGGCGTACCCACCGTAACGCGCAGACAATCCGCCAACGCGGGATGCCCGCCATTCAGATTCTTGATCAGCACACCACGCTGCTTCAAGCCTTCGAAAATCTGCGTGGCTTTGGCCACACGGAACAGGATGAAGTTAGCCTCGCTCTGGTAAACCTTCACACCAAGTATGGCGCTCAAGACAGACATCAATCTCGTCCGTTCCTGCTTGATACATTCCGCCTGTGCCAACAACACATCATGGTGCTGCAGTAATTTCGAGGCGACCAATTGTGGCAGAACGCCAACATTATACGGTAAGCGCAGCTTTTCCAACTGTTCAAGCCAAGCCTTGGAACCCGCCAGAAATCCCAAGCGCAAGCCCGCCATTCCAAGCTTGGAGAAGGTACGCATCACCAATAGATTGTCGTAATGCGCCAGCTGGGGGATGAAGCTATCACTGGCAAATGCGTAATAAGCCTCGTCCACCACCACCAATCCGGGGGCCGCTTCGATGATTCGCTTGACTGCCTCAGCATCAAACAAGTTACCGGTGGGATTGTTCGGATAAGCCAGAAAAACCAGCGCGGGCTGCTCACTCTTGATGGCATCCAATATCGCTTGCAGATCGAGCGAAAAATCCTGAGTCAGCGGCACGCCGACGTATCTCATGCCCGTAAAGGTAGCGATCATCTTGTACATCACAAATGAAGGCTCCACGCTCAACAACACTGCGCCCGGTCTCGCCACCGCCATCGCAAGCACCTGAATGATCTCGTCCGACCCGTTGCCCAACAGCACATCCATGCCAGATGGCAGGTTCGTGACCGAACGAATGCGCGCTTTCAGCTCATATGCGCCAGCGTCCGGGTAACGGTTGACGGCAGCATCCGCCACCATTCGCGCGACTTCATCACGTAGCGTCTGCGGCAACAAATGGGGATTCTCCATCGCATCCAATTTAACGAAACCAACGCTCGGCGGCACGTGATAGGCATGGAGCGCCTGTAGCTCAGGGCGAATCAGACTCTGCGGGGTAACAACAGTTGGAGCGGAAGACATGGCTAGGAGGTGTTTCAATGATGTCGGGCATTCTACCGTAATCTGGCGAATAAGCAGAAACGCCGCTTATAATCCGCGCATCGCAAAAAGGCCTAGCCATGAATGCCAAGAGACTCCGCGTACTGCTAGTCGAGACTTCCGACACGGACGCACAAGAAACGTTAGCCAAACTAAGCTCTTCCGGATACACCCTTGATCATCATCGGGTGGCGAGTGCGAGCGCCATGCAGTCCGCTCTTTTCGATGCCACCTTCGATGTCGTCTTATGTAGTGATGACCCAGATGGATTCGGCGGATTGGAAGCGCTTAGACTCCTGCAAAAACTCGAGTTAGACATCCCGCTCTTGCTGCTAGCACGCGACCTGAGGGAAGAGACCATCGTCCGCACCATGCAGGATGGGGCTGACGATTACATTCTCAAAGGCAGCTTGAATCGCCTCGTACCCTCTATCGAACACAATCTGCGCGAAGCACGTATCCGTGCCGAGCATCGCGCCGCCCAATTGGAATTGATCGAGAACCAGACGCGGATGCATGCATTCATCGCCGACCTACCCGGCATGGCTTACCAGATCCTGCTTCACAAAGATGGGAGCGTGAGCTTCCCCTACGTGAGCGAAGGTTGCCAAGCTTTGCTAGGACTTGAACCACAGGAACTCATCGCTGACGCACAATTATTCGAGGCCATGCTGCATCCGGACGATCACGCAGGTCATCAACAGAGCATGCACACCTCAGCACAGAATCTGACTTTCTGGAACTGGGAAGGTCGCATCCTCACCATGCCTGACAACGAGATCAAATGGATCAACCTGCGCTGCAGCCCGCGCCAAACATTTGAAGGGGTGCAATGGGAAGGCATCATGCTCAACATTTCCCAGAGCAAGACGGCTGAAGCAGAGCTGAATCGATCCCAAGAACAGCTGCGCGAACTGTCGTCCCACATCCAAGATGTGCGCGAACAAGAACGCATCGCCATCGCACGTGAAGTACATGACGACCTAGGCAGTCTGCTCACCGCCACCAAACTCGATATAGCGTGGCTCATCGGACGCCTGAAAGATCAGCCCGAACTGGCAGTAAAAGCAAAAATAATCGAAGAGCTGGTAGATAAATGTGTGCGTTCCGCCAGCACCATCTCACGCAATCTGCGTCCCAGCGCTCTAGACACTTTCGGCCTTGTTGCTGCCATCGAGAACGAAGCACAGGAATTCGCACAACGTACTGGCGTCATGTGTACCTTCGACAATCTGGATGAAGGCATAACCGTCTCGCCTCACATCGCCATCACCCTCTTCCGCATCTTCCAAGAGGCGCTGGCCAATATCACCAAACATGCTGCTGCCAGCAAAGTCTCCATCTCGGTCATCAATAAGACTGAATGTGTGAACCTGGTGGTGCATGACAACGGTCGTGGGATACGCGATGCGGATCGCGCTAAACCTCGCTCTTTCGGTTTGCGTGGCATCTTCGAGCGTGTCGCCCACTTTGGCGGAGATGTCAAACTGGAAAGTGCCCCCGGTAAGGGCACGACCCTTTCGGTATGCATCCCGCATCAATCCACCAGCAATGCTGCACCATCTCTGTCACCCGAATCGCAGCAAGCCCTTTTCGAATGAGTCCAACCAGGTATACCGAATGATCAAAGTACTCATCGCTGACGACCACGCTTTGATCCGCAAGGGATTGAAACAACTGCTAGACGACACCGAAGAGTTGCGTGTAACAGGTGAGGCAGAGAGTGGGAACGAAGCCGTTAAGATGGCCCAGACCGGGGAATTCGACGTCGTTCTGTTGGACATCAGCATGCCAGACAAGCACGGCATCGATGTGCTCAAGCAAATCAAAGATTGCCAACCACAGCTGCCTGTATTGATGCTGAGCATGCACCCCGAAGAACAATATGCACTGCGCTCCATGAAAGCAGGAGCGGCGGGATATCTCAACAAACAAAGTGCACCAGCCCAATTGGTGACGGCGATACGTCAAGTCGCCAAAGGCAAGAAATACATCAGCAGCGAACTGGCCGAACAATTGGCCGAAGGATTGTCACGGGGTTACCAAGAACTACTTCACCAGACACTCTCCAACCGTGAATATCAGACCTTGTGCTTGATGGCACAGGGGAAAAAGTTGAGCGACATGGCTGAAATCATGTCACTCAGCCCCAAGACCATCAGCGTCTATCGCTCACGCTTGCTTGAGAAGATGAAACTCAAGACCAACGCCGAAGCCATCCATTACGCTATCAATAATCATCTGATCGAATAGGATTCACCAGACGCCAACTAAAGTAACGGCGATTTCTGCCGCTATTCAGGGCTTAAGGGTTGCAACTGAAACACATAATGCGTGACATGCCTATCGCCCCAAGAGCCAACCCATGAGCCATCAACATACGCCGCCGGATACCGCACGCGAGACACTCAAGCTACTTGCCTCCCGCAAGTTGGCGCCTACGCCGGACAATTATGCGCAGGTCTATCGCGAATTGAGCGGCGAGATCGCCTCCCCCGCAGGCTCGAATGACACCAAACCGCCACTCAATTGGTCTGATCTGATCCGCGACCTTTTGAAACAGATAGAGATGCCGCACAAGGGCATCACCATCAGCCGCAAGAAAGAAGGGGTGGATACTGTTCTAAGCCGCTTCGGGACAAAACCTGATGCGCTGTTTGAAAAGATGCAGAGTTTGGTTCGTTCGTGGGGCAATGCTGCATCCGCAGTCAGCGAATTCTCACCAGCCACAATGCCAGACATCGCCACTGCGCAAACATCCGCTCCACCGCCGCCTGCCGCAACCACTGGCGGCAATGAACTGCTCAACCAATTGCGCGAGCTATTGGCGCAATCTTTAGAAAACACACAACCTTCGCATCCAGAGCTGGGCGACGAGATCAAAAAATTGGTCGCTGTTGTGCGTGCCACCAACGACCCCAGCCGCATCAATGAACTCGCCAAGCAGTTGCGCCAATTCTGGCTAAAACTCGAATTGCGCGGGGGTGACAAAGTCAAGATACAAGAAGGTCTGCTGCGCTTGCTGCGCTTGCTGGTGGAGAACGTCAGCGAACTGGTCGCTGACGATGAGTGGATCCATGGCCAAATTACCGCCCTACAGGAGATCATCGCGCAGCCGATGGACAAGCATGCCATCGCCGATGCCGAGCGCAACCTGCGTGATGCCATCATCAAGCAAAGTACCCTCAAACAAAGCCTCACCGATGCCAAGACGACATTGAAGAGCCTGATGACCACCTTCATCGATCGCTTGGGCAACCTCACCGAGAGCACTGGTGAGTACCACCAAAAGATCGAGGGTTACAGCCAAAAGATCAGCAAAACCAACAACCTGACTGATCTCAGCCATCTGCTGGACGACATCATGCAAGACACGCGTGTCATCCAAGCCAGCGCACTGCGTTCGCATGAAGAGCTGCTGATCACCAAGAAACAGGCCGACGATGCGGAAGACCGCATCAAAGAGTTGGAACACGAACTCATGCAGGTCAGCGAACTCGTGCGCGAGGACCAACTCACTGGCGCGCTGAACCGACGCGGACTGGATGAGGCTGTGGATGTCGAACTCAAACGCGCAGAACGCAACAAGAGCGCCTTCAGCGTAGCGCTCATCGATATCGACAACTTCAAGAAACTGAACGACACCCTAGGCCATCAAGCAGGTGACCGCGCACTCACTCATCTGACCCAAGTTATCAAGGAAACCTTACGTCCTACCGATGCGGTCGGGCGTTACGGCGGCGAAGAATTCCTCATCCTTCTCCCGGGCACCAACTTGGAGGCCGCAATAGAGACCATCCAACGCCTGCAACGCGATCTGACCAAAAAGTTCTTCCTGCATAACAACGACAAGATACTGGTCACTTTCAGCGCGGGGGTCGCCCTACGCGCAGAAGGAGAGGATCAGGAAGACCTGATCGGTCGTGCCGACAAGGCCATGTATCACGCCAAACAGACCGGCAAGAACCGTGTCGTTGCGGCTAACTGATGGAATCAATGAAATTTAACCCTAAAGTTTCGCCCGAACACTCCGATAACTGGTTCAACGGCGGTTGCTGAGCATCACAAAACAGCAAACCAAAGTGAGCGGCCAAACGGCCGTAGCAGCGAACCAAGTTAAGGAGAATCAAAATGGCACAAGTCATCAACACAAACGTAGCAGCCCTCTTCGCCGGCTCGGCACTGAACAAATCGGCGATCGCTCTGCAAACGGCTCAAGAACGTCTGTCTTCCGGTCTGCGTATCAACAGCGCAAAAGACGACGCCACGGGACTCGGTATTGCAACAGGTTATGACACCCAGATCCGCGCAGCGAATGTAAATATCCGCATGCAGAACGATGCGATCTCCACCGCGCAAACCAAAGATGGTTATCTTGGTATCGTCACTGAGAACTTGCAGCGTATGTCTGAGATCTTGGTTCAAGTCCCCGCAGGTAATGCAGAAACCACTGCACTTATTGCTGAAAACACCCGTATCACAGGCCTCACCGGAACCGTTCTGACAGGCACTGTCGCTAGCGTTGCGGCCGACCTAGGCGTAGTAACAGCTGCCCGCGCCACCTTTGGTGCTGCCATGGCGACTGCTGCTTC
>JBAYTV010000100.1:0-6151 GCA_041675405.1 Sideroxydans sp.
CATCCCGCAAAACCTTTAAAGCTTCTTCGAGCAACAAGGGCTCCTTATAGGGGCGTTTTGACATCAATGCGTCAAATACATCCACTACCGCAAATAACCTCGCATCAAGCGGAATATTATTGCTGCGGATGCCATGTGGGTAGCCGTTACCATCAAACTTTTCATGATGAAAAAGAACTACGTCACGGGCTTGCTTTAGCCAATGGGAATCCTGAATGATTTCAGCACCCAGCGTGACATGTGTCTTCATAATTTCAAACTCTTCCTCAGTCAGCCTTCCTGGTTTGAGAAGTATTTGGTCAGGAATGCCGATCTTTCCGACATCGTGCAAAAAGGCACCAACGATGAGTGATTCGATTTGGGCTCGGTTCATGTTCATTGCTTCAGCGAGCTTTACCGCATACAGCGTCACCCTATAATTGTGCAGATCAGTATCCGCATCCCGTTTGGCGATGGCGCTGCCCAGAGCTTGCAGTAATTCAAGATTTGAATCCAGAAGCGAGTTGGATAAAGACAGAGAGCGCTTCGTTAAGCCAAGCAAAACTGGATAGAGCAGCGACATTGCAACAATCACCACTACAAAAGCAGTCAGTACAGCACTTCGCACTTGGTGCTTTATCGTATATTGCATCTCTGCATCGAGGCGATAAACGCCTTCGACATACGCCTCTGCCGCCCCATTTGAATCCAGCAGCGGGATGACAACTTGTATGACTTCGCCATTCAGCCAGTTGCTGTGAGTTTTGCCGGGCTTTGGAAAGTCATGAAGATGCGTGCCTGCACTGGGAGGAGTATTGATCGCGTCACTGCGCCACGACTCCATTAACACCTTCTCGGATAGATCGAAAATTCGAATACCAACGAAACCTGATTTTTCCAACAATGCGGCAAACTCCAAATGATCTGATTGCCTGTTTGCAACAATTAGTTCGCGCATCTCTGGTGTATCAAAATGTTTCGCACTGACTACAGCTAGATCAAAAGCTATGCTTTCGACTCGCCAACTTTCCCAGTAATAAACAAGCCCACCAATCAGTACACTGATCAAGATTCCTGAAACAAGGAATCTTGAAATCAGGTAGCGGTGTAGTTCGCTTGGGTTTTGGGGGATATCGGTGAACATGTATATATATTCCGCAATGGGGGCGCCATCTTCCTTAAGGTAAATAAATCACCGATTTATCGCACAGAGCACGGCAAGATGTATAGAAATCATGCCGTGCCCAATTCGTCAGCCTATCTGTCGGTAGGGTGAGAATGCTTCTTTACAGGCATCTGTAAAGCTGGGCTCTCACTTCTCTCACTATTGGCCTTGGGTTCATTCATAGGCATCCCAGTTTTTTCTTCCATATGGTTATGCTTTTTCACCGGTTTTTTTGCCTCTGTCTTCTCAACCTTTGGAGCGTCAGCTTTAGCATCCGAGTGTTGTTCTTCCTTGGCATAAGCGGTCGAAACGGCGAATGTTGCAAGTGTTGCGGCGAGTAGTGTGGTCTTCAGTTTCATTTTGAACTCCTAAATTTGGTTAATAAATATGCTGCAAAAAAACATTGAATCAAACGAGCATAGACACCCCCTCTCAACAACCAATAATCAATGTGTGTGCTGATGACCATGACCACCGGCATCGTGCGTTGCAGCGCCTTGCTCGATATGGACATCGGGCAATGCCATCACCCCAAGGCCATGGCGATACACCAACTCTGCACCGTGCCATGCCGTACTCATCACTAGCAGCCAAACCGCAACTAGAAATATCCAAAATCCAGAAGATGGCTTCTTGCCGGAACGGCCACGCAGAACATCCCAAACGGTGAGGGAAAGCAAGGCAGTTACTGTGCCCAGCGCCCAATTGCGATGCAGAATCATGGCGGCATGACTCACCTCATCATGCTCGACGCTATTGAAGGCGAACCAGCCAGACGTGGCGGCAATAACAGCAAACAATGCTGCACCCCATAACATCCAGCGTCCCGTCATCAGGCATTGCGCCCCATAAGGCCAATTGCTGAACAGCGTACCAACCGTGATAAGAGCAACCGCAGCCGTGGTGAACGCAATGGGGAAATGCACGATTGCGGGGTGGAAATTAGGAATGATTTCAATCATGCTAGCCTCCTGAATTTGTCATTGTTTAGTGCTTATGTTCTGGTGTCTCTTTAGGTGCAGACGGCTGAGTTGGTTCATCTTTCGTTTGTGGCTCGGCATGCGCGGACTGTTCCGTATATTCACCACCATGCCCCATTCCCATCATGCCCATGTGTCCGCTGAACATCCACATCGCCGCCATCATCACGATCATCACCACTACGGTTGCATCTCCTCGTTGGTATCGTTTCATTTTTCTACTCCTTCTTTATGCGTTATGCATGAAAAAAGTCATGCGCTTTTGATTCCGCTTACTCGACTGAGAATACATAAGGTTCGGCTTCTCCCTTGGGAACGGCATAGATCGTCAGTGTTCCTTTTTTCATTTCACCCATGCCCGGCGAATTCATCGGCATGCCGGGTGCGCTGATGCCGATGATGGAAGGTTTTTCTTTGAGCATCTTGCGGATGGCGGCAACCGGAACATGCCCCTCGACCACATAGCCGTTGACCAGTGCCGTGTGGCAACTGGCGACATGGGACACGCCGCGACGTTTCTTGATTGCATCCATGTCGGATTCATTCACCGCCTTCACCGCGAAGCCGTTCTCACGCAAATAGTCCACATACTTTTCGCAGCAGCCGCAAGTCGGGCTTTTGTGAAGCGTGATTGTGGTTGCGGCTTGCGCAATACCTGCTCCAGTCAGGGCGAGTACCAGCACGATAAAAAATCGAATAAATATTTTCATATTGTTCCTTTCACAAGCCTTGAATTATTTGCGCACGATCTTGACGATCACCCATTGTTTCTTGTCGTTTTCCAGCATTTCAAAACGCACGTTGTCGCCGATTTTAATGTCGGAGGGAATTGGGTTTTGCAGCGCAAACCACATAGTCATCGCCGGCCAGCCCAGCGCGGCAATCGGCTCGTGGGCGATTTGCACTTTGTTCGCTTTCACGTTCAGCGCTTTGATTACGCCCACGCCTTGTTGATTGGTGGGCTGCATGGCCATCTGGTGTTGCGACATATCGTGTTCATGCGAGGCGGCTTGCGCCATTGCACCGCTTGTGGCAATCAGGGCAAAGCCGAAGGTGAGGGTAAGTTTTTTCATGGTGTTTCCTTTCTC
This sequence comes from Sideroxydans sp., assembly GCA_041675405.1. GTDB lineage: Bacteria > Pseudomonadota > Gammaproteobacteria > Burkholderiales > Gallionellaceae > Sideroxyarcus. The sequence goes on from JBAYTV010000100.1 coordinate 3,213, forward strand.
GTTTGGTTGGAGGTTGGGGAAGTTTCGTGTTGTTTGATCAGCGCGTAGATCACCGGGATCACCAGTAGCGTGAGCACCGCTGAGGAGATCATGCCGCCGACCATGGGGGCGGCGATGCGGCGCATCACTTCCGAGCCGGTGCCGCTGCTCCACAGGATGGGCAGCAGGCCGGCCATGATCGCCACCACGGTCATCATCTTGGGGCGCACGCGTTCTACTGCACCTTCCATGATGGAGGCATACAGGTCTTGGGCAGAAGGTTGGCGGCCAGCCTCGGTGCACTTTGCCTGCACTTCCTGCCAAGCTTTCTCAAGATAGATCAGCATCACCACACCGGTCTCCGCCGCCACCCCGGCCAGCGCGATGAAGCCCACGGCGACTGCCACCGAGAGGTTGTAATCGAGCAGCCACAGCAGCCACACGCCGCCCACCAGCGCGAACGGCACGGACAGCATCACCACCAGCGATTCGGTGACGCGCTTGAAGTTTAGATAGAGCAGCAGGAAGATCAGCAGCAGCGTGATGGGAATGACGATCTTCATCTTGGCGATGGCGCGTTCCATGTACTCGAACTGCCCGCTCCAGGTGGCGTAGTAGCCGGGCGGGAACTTCACTTCTGCCGCTACCGCCTTGCGCGCCTCGTCCACATACGAGCCGATGTCGCGCTCGCGGATGTCCACGTAGATGTAGGCGGAGAGCAGGGCGTTCTCGGTGCGGATGGACGGTGCGCCCTTGCTGAGGCTGACCCGGGCGACCTGGCCGAGCGGGATCATCGCGCCGTCCATAGTGCTTACCAGCACTTCGCGCGCGATCCGTTCCGGCGTGTCGCGCAGTTCGCGCGGGTAACGCACGCTCACGCCGAAGCGCTCCAGACCTTCCACCGTGGTGGTGACCATTTCGCCGCCGAGTGCGGTGGCGATGACATCCTGCAATTCACCTACCGTCAGCCCGTAACGCGCTAGCGCCAGCCGGTCCGGTGCGATGTCGAGATAGAAGCCGCCGGTGATACGTTCGGCATAGGCACTGGTCGTACCCGGAATCTGTTTGACCACGGCCTCGATCTGCTTGGCGAGGCGTTCCATCTCGTCCAGGTTTTTGCCGTACACCTTGATGCCGATGGGCGTGCGGATGCCGGTGGAGAGCATGTCGATGCGTGCCTTGATCGGCATGGTCCACGAGTTAGCCACGCCGGGGAATTGCAGCGCGCGGTCCATCTCGGCGATCAACTTGTCGGTGTCCATGCCGTCGCGCCATTCCTCCTGCGGCTTGAGGTTGATCACCGTCTCGAACATCTCCAGCGGCGCCGGGTCGGTGGCGCTCTGCGCGCGGCCCGCCTTACCGTACACCGACTCGACTTCGGGGAAGCTTTTGATGATTTTATTTTGCGTTTGCAACAACTCCGCCGCTTTGGTCACCGACATGCCTGGCAGTGAAGCGGGCATGTAGAACAGCGTGCCTTCGTTCAGCGTCGGCATGAATTCGCTACCTAATTTCATAGCGGGATACAGCGATAGCAACATCACTAACGCTGTTGCCACCAGCGTAATTTTTGTGTGTTGCAGCACCCATGCGATGAGGGGGCGGTAAGCGGCGATCATCCAGCGGTTCACTGGGTTCTGCGCTTCCGGCATGATTTTGCCTTTGATGAAAAGCAACATCAGCACAGGCACCAGCGTGACGGAAAGCAAAGCCGCACCGGCCATTGCGAAGGTCTTGGTGAAGGCGAGGGGTGCGAACAATCTTCCTTCCTGCGCTTCCAGCGTGAACACCGGCAGGAACGACACGGTAATGATAAGCAGCGAGAAGAAGAGGGAAGGGCCGACCTCTTTGCATGCGGCGAGGATGGCGGCGGCACGTTCATTAAAGCCTGCCGTGTCGTTCCCTCCCCCATGCAGGGGGAGGGTTGGGATGGGGGTAGAAATGTGGGTGTTTGACGCTTCAACCCCCATCCCAACCTTCCCCCTGCTAGGGGGAAGGGGTGGTGTCTGGCCAACTTTTGAAGTTGCTTCCAACCTCTCCAAATGCTTATGTGCATTTTCAATCATCACAATCGCTGCATCCACCATCGCGCCGATAGCAATCGCGATGCCACTCAAACTCATGATGTTGGAATTCATGCCCAGAAATCGCATCGCGATGAAGGCGATGAGTATGCCTACGGGCAACATCAGGATAGCAACCAGCGCACTGCGGGCGTGCATCAGGAACACCATGCACACCAGCGCCACGATGAGTCCTTCTTCGAACAAAGTTTTTTTCAACGTGTCGATCGCGCGCTGTATCAATTCGGAACGGTCGTACACCGCCTGGATGCTCACGCCTTCGGGCAAGCCGGGCGTAATCTCAGCGATTTTTGCTTTGATGTTGTCGATGACTTCCAAGGCGTTCTGACCGTAGCGCGCCATCGCAATGCCAGACACCACTTCGCCTTCGCCGTTTAATTCGGAGAGGCCGCGCCGTTCATCGGGACCTAACTCGATACGTGCGATGTCGCGCAACAAAACAGGTGTGCCGCGTTCCGCTTTCACCACCAGATTCTCGATGTCGCTGATGCCGTGCAGATAGCCTTTGCTACGCACCATGTACTCGGTCTCTGCCATCTCCACCACGCGCCCGCCGACGTCGCGATTCGAGTCACGAATGATTTGAGTGACTTTGCTCAAGGGGATGCCGTAGGCGCGCAATTTGATGGGGTCAACCGTCACTTGGTATTGCTGTACGAAGCCTCCAATGCTGGCGACTTCCGCCACACCATGCGCCTTGGTGAGTTGGTAACGCAGATACCAATCCTGCATGGTGCGGAGTTGCGCGAGGTTGTGTTTCTCGCTGAGCACCGCGTATTGATACACCCAACCCACGCTGCTGGCATCGGGGCCGAGTTGCGGCGTGACACCTTTTGGCATGCGCCCAGCGATGCTGTTCAGATATTCCAGCACTCG
>JBAYTV010000101.1:0-6088 GCA_041675405.1 Sideroxydans sp.
AGGCCGGAATCTAGGCTCTCTTGGCGCGCGAACTTGCCGTCACCGCGATCATCCACCAGGTAATAAGGCACGCCGTGCTTGGGCGTGATCTTGATCATGTAGAGCTTGCCGTTGGCGCGATATTCTTCCACGGTCTGTTCGCCTTGCTTGGTGATGGTCACTTGGGGCTCATCCACCGCCTCGTCTTGGATGGGGGTGGCAGAAGCGGGAACGGGCTGGGCAGCGAACGTGCTCAGGCTCAGTAGCGAGAGGAACAGCAGGGTAAGTAGGCGCATGATTTTCAGTGACCAAAGTGAGGGGTGGATTTTACCCTTAAAGATTCAGTTGCAACTCGCGCTCTGCGGCGGAAGGCTCGAAGCCGCGCGTCTCATAATGCTTGAAGATGGCGGCGACGACTTGTTCCGGATCGTCAATCACTTGGATGAGATCCATATCGCCGGGGCTGATCATCTTTTCGGCCAACAAGCTGGCTTTGATCCATTCCATCAGTCCACCCCAGAATTGGCTGCCCACAAGGATGATAGGCATGCGGCGGGTCTTGCCGGTCTGCACCAAAGTCAGTGCTTCCATCAATTCATCTAGTGTGCCGAAGCCGCCTGGCATCACCACATAGGCGCTGGCGAATTTGACGAACATCACCTTGCGTGTGAAGAAATGATGGAAGGTCTGGCTGATGTTTTGGTACGGGTTGCCGTGTTGTTCGTGCGGCAGTTGGATGTTTAGACCGACGCTGGCGGATTTGCCGTAGAACGCCCCTTTGTTTGCTGCTTCCATGATGCCGGGACCGCCACCTGAGATGACCGAGAATCCGGCATCCGAGAGTAGGCGCGCGATCTCTTCGGTCAGCTGGTAATACGGGTGGTCATGCGGAGTACGCGCGCTGCCGAAGATGCTGACGGCGGGATGGATGTCGCGCAGGCGCTCAGTCGCCGAGACGAATTCTGACATAATGCCGAACACGCGCCACGACTCCTTCGACTGCATCAATTCAGGGGCTTGAGCGGCAGGCAATTTCAAATCGTTGTTCATCTTGGACTCCAAAAATATGAAGACATTGTTGTTAGTGGATGGCTCGTCCTATCTGTATCGCGCATTCCACGCCATGCCTGACTTGCGTAGTCCTCAGGGCGAACCGACAGGTGCCATCCAAGGCGTGCTCAACATGCTGAAAAAATTACGCAGCGACTTCCCGGCAGATTATAGCGCCTGTGTGTTCGACGCGAAGGGCAAGACGTTTCGTGACGACTGGTATCCCGAGTACAAAGCCAATCGCCCCTCCATGCCGGACGATCTGCGTGCACAGATCGAACCGTTGCATGAGCTTGTGGCGGCGGCAGGGTGGAACATCATCATGGTGGACGGTGTAGAAGCGGACGATGTCATCGGCACACTGGCACAACAGGCATCGAACAATGGCGCGCGCTGCATCGTTTCCACAGGTGATAAAGATCTCACGCAGTTGGTGAACGCCAACGTCACTCTAGTCAACACCATGAGCAACGAAGTGATGGACGAGGCGGGCGTACTGGCGAAGTTCGGTGTGCCGCCCAACCGCATCGTGGATTACCTCACGCTGGTGGGGGATGCCGTGGACAACGTGCCGGGTGTGAACAAATGCGGGCCCAAGACGGCGGTGAAATGGCTCACCCAATACGACTCACTGGATGGCGTGATCGCCAATGCAAAAGATGTCGGCGGCGCAGTGGGCGAGAACTTGCGCGCTGCACTGGATTGGTTGCCGCAGGGTAAGAAACTGGTCACGGTGAAATGTGATGTGGCGCTGGATAAACGTTACGACGAGTTGGCTGCCCCGGTGGAAGACAAAGAGAAACTAAGGGCGATGTTCGAACGATATGGGTTTAGAACCATGCTGCGCGAGTTGAATGGCGATGCGAAAACGCCTTCCCCCATGCAGGGGGAAGGTTGGGATGGGGGTAGAGTTCGCAAAGAGTCTACCCCCACCCTAGCCCTCCCCCTGCATGGGGGCGGGGATGGAGTGGCCGTGATCAATGACACCAGTCACTACGAATCCATCCGCACCGAGGCGCAGTTGGATGCGTGGTTAGAGAAGTTGATGACTGCCCCCTTGGTGAGTTTGGACACCGAGACCACAGGGCTCGACCCGATGGCATCGCGACTGGTGGGCATCTCGTTCAGCATCGAGGCGCATCAGGCTGCTTATCTACCCTTGGCGCACCACTATCCGGGCGCACCAGACCAAGTCAAACTCGAACACGCGCTACAGAGACTCAAGCCGTGGTTGGAAAGTGCGGCGCACAAGAAGCTGGGGCAGAACCTCAAATACGACCAACACATCTTCGCCAATCACGGCATCGCGCTACGCGGAATCGCCGAAGACACCTTGCTGCAATCCTATGTGTTGGAGTCGCACAAACCGCACGAGATGGGCAACCTCGCACTACGTCACCTCGGACTGGCGACCGTGAGCTACACCGATGTGGTGGGCAAAGGCGCGAAGCAGATCGGCTTCGATCAGGTCGATCTCGATACCGCCACACGTTACGCCGCAGAAGATGCCGACATCACCTTGCAACTGCACCAGACCTTGTTGCCGCAACTGGAAGGGCGCTTGACCGAGGTATATCGCGCCATCGAGATGCCGGTGCGCGAGGTACTGTTCAAGATGGAGCGCAACGGTGTGCTCATCGATAGCGTGAAGCTATCGCGCCAAAGCCACGAGCTGGGTGAGAAGTTGATGGCGATCGAAGCGCAAGCCTTCGAACTGGCAGGGCAACCGTTCAACCTCGCTTCACCCAAACAGCTGGGCGAGATACTGTTTGTGAAGCTTGGAATACCGGTTAAGAAGAAGACCGCCACGGGTGCGCCCTCAACCGACGAAGAAGTATTGCAAGAACTCGCGCTCGACTATCCGCTACCGAAGATATTGCTTGAGCATCGCGGCATGGCGAAGCTGAAATCGACCTACACCGACAAGCTACCATTGATGGTGAATCAAAAGACAGGCCGCGTGCATACCAGCTATTCGCAAGCGGTGGCGGTGACTGGACGTTTGTCGTCTAACGATCCGAATCTACAAAATATTCCTGTGCGTACCGCCGAGGGCCGTCGCATCCGCGAAGCCTTCATCGCGCCTGCGGGTTCGCGCATCGTCTCTGCTGACTATTCGCAGATCGAGTTGCGCATCATGGCGCACCTGTCCGGTGACGAAGGCTTGCTCAAAGCCTTTGCCGCTGGTGAAGACATCCACCGTGCCACCGCCGCCGAGGTGTTCGGCGTGGCGCTGGATGCGGTGAGCAGCGAGCAGCGCCGCTATGCCAAGGTCATCAACTTCGGTCTTATCTACGGGATGTCCGCGTTCGGTTTGGCTTCGCAACTCAACATCGAGAACAGTGCCGCCAAGCAATACATCGACCTCTATTTCGCCCGCTACCCCGGTGTGAAGCGCTACATGGACGATACGCGCGAACAAGCCAAAGCAAGCGGCTATGTCGAGACATGGTTCGGTCGCCGTCTGTGGCTACCCGAGATCAACGGTGCCAACGGCATGAGAAGACAAGCCGCCGAACGCGCCGCCATCAACGCCCCCATGCAAGGCACCGCCGCCGACCTCATCAAACTCGCGATGATTGCCGTGCAGGATTGGCTGGAGAAGGAAAAACTCCAAACTAAACTCATCATGCAGGTACACGATGAATTGGTACTGGAAGTGCCGCAGATTGAGTTGGAATTAGTGAAAGAAAAAGTGCGCGAACTGATGTGCAATGTGGCGCAGTTGAAAGTGCCGTTGGAAGTGGGATTGGGTGAGGGGGCGAATTGGGATGAGGCGCATTGATTGCGCACTAATCCGTTCGTCCTGAGTGTAGCGCGCAGCGCGGTGTATCGAAGGATGGGCGCAGCCCGCTGGGTTTTGTTCCCTCTCCCACTGGGGGAGGGGTAGGGTGGGGGAACACTCGTTGCATCCCCTCTAACTTCCAAACCCAAAACCGTCGGGGGTAGCCCGACGGTGTTGAATTTAGTGAGTCCAATCTTGCTTCGACACGCTCAGCACGAACGGAAATATAAAGTGCAAGTTAACCATTCAAACATGCGCCGCACTCTGCGCCGTCATCTTCACCCCAATTGCATCCATCAACTTACGCACGGTCTCGTAGCGCGGCTTAGCGCCTGGGGCGAGGGCTTTGTATAGGCTCTCGCGACTGAGTCCAGCATCCTTGGCGATCTTGGCCATGCCGCGCGCTTTGGCAATATCACCGAGGGCAGATAGGAAGACATCGGGGTTACTGTCTTCCAATGCGGCAGCCAAATACTCGGCGATCATTTCTTCGCTGTCGAGGTAATCGGCGGCATCGAAGCGTGAGACGGCAATCTTTGTGGCGTTCTTTTTAGTCATGATTTTCATCCTCATTCAGTTGTTTGCGTATCGCCTTGGCGCGGACGATGTCGCGCTTTTGCGTGGATTTGTCGCCTCCGCATAGCAGTAGGTACACCACGCTTTCTCGTTTGGTGAAATACACCCGATAGCCCGCGCCGATGTGAATGCGTATCTCACTGATGCCTTCCCCAACGGATTCGCAATCACCAAAGTTTCCATGCTCCGCACTTTTGATACGGCTAACGATTCGAGCGCGGGCGCGAATATCGCGCAACGCAGACAGCCAATCCGAAAACTCGTTAGTTTTGTTGATGGTGTACATGGGAGTCATTGTAGCCATTCGGATACTTAGTGCAAGTGCCGGATGTTGGCTCCGTGTTAGGGGGCGGTTCTACGCATACAATGCCGACCTTTCCAACTTGCCGCTCACCCCCATGTCAGAACCCATCCGTCTCGCCAAACGCCTCGTCGAGCTGAAACATTGTTCTCGCCGTGAGGCGGAGTTGTATATCGCAGGGGGGTGGGTGAGTGTGGACGGGGTGGTGGTGGAAGAGCCGCAGTTCATGGTGTCTGAGCAGACGGTGGAGTTGCACCCGGATGCCAAGCTGACGCCGCTTCCCCCGGTGTCGATACTGTTCCATCAGCCACCTGATGTGGAGATAACTGCCGACTCCATCCGGCAGATGATATGCGCCGATACGCGCTCGCCGGAAGATCATTCAGGTATCCGCCCGCTCAAGCAACATCTGTTGCACCTGACGCATTGTTTGCCGCTGCAAGTGGGGGCAAGTGGCTTGGCGGTGCTGACGCAGGACTTCCGTGTTTCACGCAAACTGACCGACGATGCGAACACCCTCGAGCAGGAGTATGTGGTGGAGGTGTCGGGCGAGTTATCTGCTGAAGGTCTGCTGTCTTTGAATCATGGGCTGTCCTTCAACGGCAAGCCGTTAGCACCTGCGAAGGTGAGTTGGCAGAACGAGGCGCGTTTACGTTTTGCGTTGAAGGGCGTGCAGCCAGGCCAGATCATGCACATGTGTCGCAGTGTGGGCTTGGAGGTTAAGTTGATGAAGCGCTTGCGCATCGGACGTGTGTCGATGTCGAAATTGGCGCAGGGGCAGTGGCGCTATATGGCGGGATACGAGCGATTCTAAGTAGTCTTGGGGCGAAACTTGCGAAGCGGTTAAGTGGTACCGCTTCGCAGTGAGTCAGCCAATGAACTTCTTGAGTGCGCTACCCAGCCAGCCACCAGTCGGTGCGTCGGCTTTAGCGTCGACCCCCAGATTCTTCACGACATAATACACATAATCCGCGTCGTCGCCTTTGATGTGGTTGATGAGCCATATCTTCAGCATGGAGAGGATCTCGGGCGCGACATCCTCACCTTTTTCCGCACGTTGCAGGAATTCGCCAACACGCTTAGTGAAGATATCATGCACGCGCTTGTGTGCTTTCAAGAAGGGATAGCCGGATCTTTCAATCATTTCTTCTTCAAAACTGAAATGCGAGATCGTGTAGTCGATGAGCTCGTCCAAGACGTGCTTCACGCCTTTTTGATCGCGTTCAGCGATCGCGGTGTTCAATTCGTTCAGATATTCCACGAGTCGTCGATGCTGTTTATCGATGACCTCAATGCCCTGCGGTTTCAACCGGTCGATGCAACAAGTTGGTTAAATCGTTCAGCGGGTGTTTCATAGTTTAACGTCTTCCTTGGACGCTGATTCAATTTCCTCGCCA
>JBAYTV010000102.1:0-6087 GCA_041675405.1 Sideroxydans sp.
CCGCGAGATCGGTCGCTTGCAGCGCAACGAGAACCATCTGTCGCGGTTGGTCGAAAAATTGGCACACATGCTGTCCAACATCGATGGCAAGCCTTTCAAATCCCTCAAAGGCAAATTGGCTTTGCCAGTGAACGGCAGGAAAACAAACAAGTTCGGCGTGCGCCGTGCCGAGAACAATCTGTTGTGGACAGGCTGGTTCTTGCGTGCGCCCGCCAACCAAACGGTAAAGGCAGTCGCGGCCGGGCGTGTCGTATACGCCGATTGGCTGCGCGGCTTCGGCAACTTGCTCATCATCGACCACGGCCAAGGCTATATGAGCCTTTACGGCAACAATGAGACACTCTACAAACAGGTCGGCGATAGCGTTCGTGGGGGAGACACAGTCTCCACCGTGGGCAACAGCGGCGGCAATGAGGATTCGGGTTTATACTTCGAACTGAGGTTTGAAGGTAAGCCCATTGACCCCGCCAAATGGATGAGTCGCTAGTCTCAAAAAATGGTCTTTCCCCCGCTGGCGTTGGAAAGTTAGATAGCGGGATTGGCAGAATGGCTGCAACATGCGGGATGACCTATGCGTCATACCAATAACAAGGAAAACATAATGAGTCGTCGCTTCAAAGAATACGGTCTTATCGGTATCGGTCTGGTCACTGGCATATTGATCAGCTTGCACTTTTCGGCCGTGGCCGAAAAAGAGGTACCGTTGCCCTTACCTGTAGAAGAGTTGCGTGCCTTCGCCGATGTATTCGGTCGCATCAAGAGTGATTACGTCGAGCCGGTGAGCGACAAAAAACTCATCACCGAGGCCATCAACGGCATGTTGAGCGGCCTCGACCCGCACTCCGCCTACCTGGATGCAGAAGGCTTCAAAGAATTGCAAGTCGGTACGCAAGGCGAATTCGGCGGACTGGGTATCGAAGTCGGCATGGAAGATGGTTTGGTCAAGGTCATCTCGCCCATTGAAGACACACCGGCATTCATCGCAGGCATCAAGAGCGGCGACCTCATCATCAAACTGGATGACACCTTGGTCAAGGGACTCACCCTGAACGACGCGGTGAAGCGCATGCGCGGCAAGCCTGGTAGCGACATCATGCTGACTATCGTACGCAAGAACGAAACCAAACCTTTGCAGATCAAAGTCACGCGTGCCGTCATCAAAGTGCAAAGTGTGAAATCGAAACTGGTCGATCCGGGTTACGGCTTCGTGCGCATCACCCAGTTCCAAGAACACACAGGCGAGAACTTGGCGACTGCGTTGCAGAATCTGCGCAAGCAAAACAACGGTCCGTTGCAAGGCCTAGTGCTCGATCTGCGTAACGACCCGGGTGGCTTGCTAACGGGCGCAGTTGGCGTCTCTGCCGCCTTCCTGCCCAAGGATGCGTTGGTGGTCTACACCGAAGGTCGCACCGAGGATGCCAAGATGCGCCTCATGGCCAATCCCGACTTCTACCTGCGCGGTAGTGGCAAGGACGATTACTTGAAAGACCTGCCGGGTGAGTACAAGAGCCTACCCATAGTCGTGTTGTTGAATGGCGGCTCCGCTTCTGCTTCGGAGATCGTCGCGGGCGCACTGCAAGACCACAAACGTGCCGTCATCATGGGAACGCAGTCGTTCGGCAAAGGGTCAGTGCAGACCATCCTGCCACTGGGCAACAACACCGCCATCAAGCTGACCACGGCGCGTTACTACACACCGAGCGGGCGCTCCATCCAAGCCAAAGGCATCGTACCCGACATCGTGGTGGAAGACCCGGCGACAGCGGCGATGGACAGCACTTTCCGTTTGCGTGAAGCAGATTTGGATAAGCATCTAACTAACGGCCAGCCCGAAGAGAAGATCGAAGCTGCCAAACCTGCGAGCAAGTCTGCTCCAAAAGGTAAAGAGACCGAAGGCAGCAAACCCGAAATCGCCGAGTTCGGCTCCAAGAATGACTACCAGTTGAACCGTGCGCTCGACTTACTGAAAGGCGCTAGCATATTGCGGGGGAAATGAAGCGATGAATCCGTTCGAGCTACAGAAAAAACGCGTCTTAGTTTTTGCTGACCAACCAGCGAACCAGATCAAACAAGCTTCCTTGTTGCTGAGCGGATTGGACAATCTTCAGGTCGAGAACGGCCCCATACCAAACAGCCTGCTCATCCGCTACAGCGTGGCGCACTACTCGCTCGAAGGCTTGGAAAAAGCGCTCATCAAGGAAGGGTTCGCCTTCAACTACAGCCTGCTGGGCAAGATCAATAACGGGCTCATCCATTACTGCGAAGACGTGCAGTATCACAATCTGAAGTCACCTGAGCCGCGCACCAAGAATAATTCGCAAGCGGTGTTCGTCAAAGCCTACGGGCATCATCCGCATGGCGACCATGACGACACGCCACTAGATACCCGCGAAGCAAAATGATGCAGCATGGATGATCAACAACTGCTGCGCTACAGCCGCCATATCCTCTTGCCGGAGATCGGTATCGAAGGTCAGCAGAAACTATCGGATGCATACGCGCTCGTCATCGGTGCAGGCGGCCTAGGATCACCCGTAGCACTGTTCCTCGCCGCCAGCGGTATCGGCACGATAACTCTGTGTGACAACGACACGGTCGATCTCACCAACCTGCAACGCCAGATCGCCCATCGCACCTCCAGTATCGGCAAAACGAAAGTCGCCTCAGCCAAAGAGACACTGTCGGAGATCAATCCGGAGGTGAGTGTGGTGGCGCTGACAGAACGTGCGGATGAAACGCGGCTGGCAGAATTGGTTGCGCAGGCTGACGTGGTACTGGATTGCAGTGACAACTTTCCTACGCGCTACGCCCTCAACCGCGTCTGCCACATGCTAAAGAAACCGCTCGTCTCAGGCGCGGCAACCCGTTTCGATGGGCAAGTGAGCGTGTTCGACTTTCGCCGTGACGACACCCCCTGCTATGAATGCTTGTATCCCGAACAGATGGAAAGTGAAGAGACGCGTTGCGCTGCACTAGGTATCTTCGCGCCACTGGTCGGCATCGTGGGGAGCATGCAGGCAGCGGAAGCACTCAAACTGCTGATGGGTATCGACACGACTTTGTGCGGGAGGTTGTTGACGCTGAACGCGCTCAATATGGAGGTACGCACGATGAGACTTTCAAAAGACGCTGACTGCGTGGTCTGCCATCACGGCTGAACACACAGTCATTCATTAATCAGGTAGCGCGATCTTGTTACCCGTGCTGAACTGGTAATCCTTGAAGATGTGCTCTGCGCTCAACGACTGATACGTTCCATCCGCAGCCTTGCGTGTGGTGTCTTTCAAACGGTAAGTCAAATGCCCGCAGGTCCAGCATTTGAAGTTGCGCATGTGTGTGCATAGGCAGGTCTTGTCCATGACAACGACCTTCTTGTCGTTTGGATGAGCCGCCACTTCGCGGTTGTAGGCTTCGATGTAATCGCAACGACCATTCGCATCCAACAGATAACCATAGGATTCGCAGCCCGGGCGAATGCCAGATCCTATAGAAGGACTGTTCTTCAACATGCGCATCGGATAGCCAGTGGGCGATGTGCCGTTGACCTCGATGTCGTCTTCGCTGGCTTTGAAATACTCTTGCTGAACGTCTGCTGGCAATCCGCATTCTTTGGAGACAGTAAAACGTGTCGCGACTTGCACCGCGCCTGCGCCCTCTTCCAAAAAGCCTGCGGCATCACCGCCGGTGAAGATACCGCCCGCGGGGATCACGGGAATATCGATCTTCTCGTTACGCAGATATTGATGTATCTCATTGGTGATGGTGCGCAGATCATACTGCGCCCAATCCATACCGAAACCCAGGTGGCCGCCTGCCAACGGGCCTTCGACCACGATGTAATCGGGGAGGCGATTGGTCTTCACGTTCTTACGCAGGAACAATTGAAGTGCGCGCAGGGATGACACGATGATGCCTAGCTTCACTTCGCGGAAACGCGGGTGGTCTTCCATCAAACCGAACGAACCCAAGTGCAGACCTGCCGCCAAAGTGATGCCGTCGATGCCTGCACTCATCGCCTCATGCAGACGCACACGCAAAGTGTCGCGCGGCGAATTCATGGTGAGTTTCTCCATGACATTGATGAACACCATGCCAGAGCCGCGCTTGCGCTCCATGGTATTGCTCACGTGCAGGCGGGTGGATTCTGCGATATGTCCAAGATCGAACTTGACCAGGGTCTTATCGGAATTGTCGATATTGGCTTTGTACTGCTGCAGCTTCTCTTTGACGAAACCCGTGTCGTAACGACGATCCGATACCGTAGGCAACATCGCATCGGAGATGTGGCCAACGCCCCCCAGGCGCGCCGCCTCCAAAGCGAGATCGGCAGTGGAGATGTCCACTCCCATACCGCCGATCATGATAGGAACCAACTCGTGCTTGCCCAATTTCAGGCGGTAATCATCTACTTTTTTTGTCATCGTCTCCCCAGCGCTTTGGGGGTCTCCTCCGTCAACCTTGTGTGCCGATTTTTCAATCAGCCTTGTGAAGCTATATTACCTTGGAATAGCGCGCATGTTCGGTACGCGTGCGCAGATATTTGTCGAACACCATACAGATATTACGAATGAGCATACGACCTTTGGGGGTGACCGTGATCCATTGAGGTGACAGCTTGAGCAGACCTTCTTTTTCATACTCGGCCAATTCCTTCATCTCGGTAGCAAAGTATTGGTCGAAGTCGAGCAAGTAGGCAATATCCAAAGACTCTTTGGATATCTCGAAGTGACACATCAAAGCTTGGATGATGGCACGACGCACCAGATCGTCCGCATTCAATTCCAGCCCACGCATGATGGGAAGCTGATCGCGGTCGAGCGCATCGTAGTAGTCTTCCAACTCACGATAATTTTGACTGTAGGTCGGACCAATTTTGCCAATCGCACTCACGCCCAGTGCGACAAGGTCGCAATCAGAATGGGTGGAATAGCCTTGGAAGTTGCGGTGTAAGCGACCCTGACGCTGCGCGACCGCCAACTCATCTTCGGGTTTTGCGAAGTGGTCCATGCCGATGTAAACGTAGCCTGCGCCCGTCAGTTTGTTTACTGCCATATTCAAGATATCCAGTTTGGTCTGCGCGGCTGGCAACTCTTCTTCGTGGATACGGCGCTGTGGCTTGAAGATGGTTGGCATGTGCGCGTAGTTGTAGATGGATAGTCGATCGGGATTGGTCGCAATGACGCGATCCAGCGTACGCCCAAAACCTTCCAGCGTCTGTCTTGGCAGTCCGTAGATCAGGTCGATGCTCACCGACTTGAAGCCGTTGGCGCGTGCAGCATTGATGACGCGCAAAGTCTCTTCTTCACTCTGGATACGATTCACCGCTTTTTGTACTTCCGCATCAAAATCTTGCACGCCGACGCTGATTCGATTGAAACCCGCTTGCCCAAGCAGCGCAATGGTCTCATCGGTGACTTTACGCGGATCGATCTCGATGGAGTATTCGCCGTCGTCGATCAATTTGAAGTTTTGGCGGATGGCGGCCATCACCTGGCGAATCTCGTCGTCGCTCATAAAGGTCGGCGTACCGCCACCGAAATGCAACTGCTCCACCACTTGATTCGGCCCCAATAACTTGGCTTGCATCGTCATCTCTTTGATGAGATAGCGCACATATTCTGCCGACTTGCTGCGATCCTTGGTGATGATCTTGTTGCACGCGCAATAGAAACACAGCGTATTGCAGAATGGGATATGGAGATATAGCGAGAGTGGACGACTGACACCGCCAATCTCACGCTTGGCGACCCATTCGCTGTAACTCTCCGCATTGAACGCTTCGATAAACCGGTCTGCGGTGGGGTAGGACGTGTAACGCGGCCCGTTTTTGTCCAGCCTGCGTATTAGCTCCAGATCCACCACTAATTGATTGACTGCATCGTTCATCATTGCCTCCCTAAATGAGGCGCGTACTATGCCATCACTCCGCCTAGAAGACTTGATATATGTCAAAATACGAAGGTATATAAACCCTCCTTTAAATACGGCTTTGAGTGACCCGATAGTGCCCCCGAACACCTCCCCAGAACTGAAGGTCGCCTGCTCCAATTGCAACCTGCGTGAGATTTGCTTGCCTGTCGAATTGAC
>JBAYTV010000103.1:0-6077 GCA_041675405.1 Sideroxydans sp.
CGCAGAAGGAGTGGTGGCGGCTGCACGGGAAGTGAGCCTCAAGGTGCCGCTGGTGGTGCGCCTTGAAGGCACGAACGTGGAACTGGGTAAAAAGATCTTGGCAGAATCGGGTCTGCCTATCATCTCGGGTAACGATATGGCAGATGCGGCGCAGAAAGTGGTTGCGGCGGCCAAGTAATAACAAGCCGTTCGCCCTGAGTGACGCGCATTGCGCGGCGTATCGGAGGGGAAACGACAAAAGTCTTCGATACGCAGGCAAAGCCCGCTACCCAGACCGAACGGAAATTAGAAGGGAGCAAAATGTCTATCCTCATCAATAAAAACACTAAGGTCATCACGCAAGGCATGACTGGGAAAGTGGGGCAGTTCCACACCTTCCATTGCAAGAGTTATGCGAATGGCGCGAACTGTTTCGTGGCGGGCGTGAATCCAAAAAAGGCGGGCGAAGATTTTGAGGGCATCCCCGTCTATGCCAGCGTGCTGGATGCGAAGAAGGCGACAGGCGCAACAGTTTCTGTCATCTATGTGCCGCCTGCAGGCGCGGCTGCCGCTATCGACGAGGCGGTTGAGGCAGACATCGACTTGGTGATCTGTATCACCGAGGGGATTCCCGTGCATGACATGGTGAAGACGCGCTACAAGATGCAAGGCAAGAAGACCATTCTCATCGGGCCGAATTGCCCGGGACTCATCACGCCGGACGAGATCAAGATCGGCATCATGCCGGGTCATATTCATAAGAAGGGCCGCATTGGTGTGGTTTCGCGCTCGGGTACGTTGACGTATGAAGCGGTCGGTCAGCTATCCGCCTTGGGCATGGGGCAATCGTCCTGTGTCGGTATCGGTGGTGATCCTATCAATGGGTTGAAGCACATTGATGTGATGCGCATGTTCAATGATGATCCGGAAACGGATGCGGTCATCATGGTGGGCGAGATCGGCGGCAGCGATGAAGAAGAGTGCGCACGCTGGATCAAGACCAACATGAAGAAGCCTGTGGTCGGTTTCATCGCGGGTGTCACTGCTCCACCGGGGAAGCGCATGGGCCATGCGGGAGCCATCATCTCGGGAGGTCAAGGCGGTGCCAACGAGAAGTTGGCGGTGATGGAAGAGAGTGGCATCCATATCACGCGCAACCCGTCTGAGATGGGGCGTGTCATGCAAAAGATATTGAAGGGTGTAAGTTGATAAACCTCAAGAAATTTAGAGCCTGTCATTCCCGCAAAAGCGGGAATCCGGTGAATAAAAAATTCCTTACGGTGCAAGGGCAAATCCCAAAGGCATATTGAATAAAACCACTGGATTCCCGCCTGCGCGGGAATGACGAAATCTTAGAGGTACTTTAATGTTAGAAATGTTTTCAGCGCCGCAGTTCTGGGTGGATGTATTCAAGATCATCATGATCGATTTGTTGTTGTCGGGCGATAACGCCGTGGTCATCGCTTTGGCGTGTCGCAACCTGCCACCAGCACAACGACGCCTAGGGATCATATATGGCGTAGGTGGCGCGATCGGATTGCGTGTCGTGCTGACTTTCTTTGCGGTGAGCCTGTTGGCGTTGCCCTATTTGAAGTTGGTGGGGGCGATCTTGCTGATCTGGATCGGCATCAAGTTGATCTTGCCGGATGACGAGGGGCATGGCGAAGGCAACATCAAAGCCGAGACGCAATTGTGGGGCGCGGTCAAGACCATCATCATCGCCGACTTCGTGATGAGTCTGGATAATGTGTTGGGTGTGGCCGCTGCGGCAAAGGGTAATACGTTCTTGTTGGTGTTCGGGCTGCTCATCAGTATCCCGCTCATTGCTTGGAGCAGCCAGTTGGTGTTGAAGTTGATCGACCGCTTCCCCTTCATCATCATGGCAGGCGGTGCGTTGCTTGGTTTTGTTGCCGGGGAGATGTTGGTGAGCGAGGCTTTGTTCAAGCCATGGGTTGATGCACAGCATCTGTTGCATTGGATCGTTCCTGCTATTTGTGCAGTTCTGGTGCTCGCCATCGGTAAATGGTTGACGATGCGTAAGTTGAGAAGTGTAAAAGCGATCGATTTGGTGGATGAGCAGGTGAAAGCGGAGAAAATATGATGAAGATATTGATACCAGTAGATGGTTCTGACAATGGCTTGTGTGCGGTGAAGCATGCTGTCGCACTGTCGGCTCAAATGAAGCAATCGCCACAGTTGCTGTTGTTGAACGTGCAGTGGAATGTGGCAGCGGGCAACGTCAAGTTGTTCATCAACCAGGAAACGATCAACGATTATTATCGGGAGCAAGGTGCGGCTGCTTTGGAAAAGGCGCGCGCCATCTTGGATGAGGCTAATCTTGCCTATCAGTACCACATCAGTATCGGTCGGCCCGCGGAGGCGATCGTGCAGTATGCGGAAGAACAAAAGGTCGACCACATCATCATCGGCGCGCAGGGTGAGGAAAGCCTCGCCAAGCTCCTTCTGGGTTCCGTCACCAGCAAGGTCGCGCAGATGTCCAAGATTCCAGTCACTATCGCGCGCTGATTCCGTTTCAAATTCCTGATAAATCAATCAGGTATGGTTTGGAATTGAAAATTGTTTTAGTATCCGCCCAGCAAGCTCAGGGAAAATGCACAAACGGGCAGGGCAACTATGAAAAAAATATCGTTTCTTAAAGCGGATTGGTTCACCGGCGTGTTGGTGGCCTTGCTGTTCCTTTTCAGCGCGGGGACGGATGTCATCCAAAGTCTTGAGCGCAAGGCTTATGACTGGGGTGTGCTGGCATCCTCGCGTGTGGCGAGTGACAAGATCGCTATCATCGCCATTGATGACGAGAGTATCGCCAATCTAGGTCGTTGGCCTTGGCCACGCGCGATACAAGGGCAGATGCTGGATGTTCTCGCTCAGGGAAACGCCAAGGTCGTTGGTCAAACGGCACTCTATTTCGAGCCTCAGGTCGATGCGGGGCTGGATTACATCCTCAATATCGCAAGCGTCTTAGAGAAGACTGCTTTGCAAAAGACCAATCCTGCGGAGTGGCTGGAGTTGCAAGGCTTGATGCAGGAAGCTTTGTCGCATCTTGACAACGACCAGAAGCTGGCCGAGAGCATGGCTAAGGTCAACAATGTCTTGTTAGGTGTGTATTTCGAGTTGGGTGAGCCACAGGGAAATCCTGACTCGCCTTTGCCTGACTATGTATTGAAGAACAATCTGGTGAACGTGCAAGGTGGAGCTGATGCCGCGTTCCCGGTCCCCGCTTTGGCGGCACTGGTGCCGATTCCTGTCTTGGGGCAACCTGCACTCGCGATCGGTCATTTGAACTCAACGCCCGATGTGGACGGGGGTATCCGCACAGAGCCGCTCGTGATCGGATACTACGACCAATACTATCCTTCACTATCGCTGATGATCGCCGCAAAGAGCTTGAATCTCGAGCCTAAAGACATACAGGTCGCGTTGGGTGAAGGTGTCAAATTGGGCAATCTGAGCATCGCTACCGATCCTGCATTGCGCATGCATACTTACTTCTATGCAGACCGAGATGGCAAGCCAGCCTTCCAAGTGGATTCTTTCTACGATGTGTTGACTGGCAAGATCCCTGCTGAGAAATATAGAGACAAGATCGTGTTGATCGGTGCGACGGCCGCAGGTGTGGGCGCAGCACAGGTCACGCCGATCTCTGCGGCGACGCCGCCAGTGCTCACCCTGGCGCATTCCGTGTCGAGCATCTTGAAGCAAGACTTTTTCGTCGTACCGAGTTGGGGGGGCTGGGCCGAAATGGGCGTGTTCCTGTTGGTGGCGCTCTACCTGATCCTGTTGCTCCCGCGTTTGAGCGCAGGGCTTGGTGCGGTCATCACTGGCGGAATGTTCGTTGCGTTGCTTGCGATCCATTTTGTGTTGATGACGACACAGGCGATGTGGCTACAACTAATGTTGCCCGCTTTGCTATTGTTGGTCGGTCACTTGTTGCTGACGACCAAGCGCTTCTTGATGACGGAGAAAGGCAAAGAGAGATCGGATGCCGAGTCCGCAGAAAGCAACCGTATGTTGGGTCTGGCTTTCCAAGGACAAGGTCAGCTGGACATGGCCTTCGACAAGTTCCGCAAAGTGCCGTTGGACGATAGCTTGATGGATGTGTTGTACAACTTGGGATTGGACTTCGAACGCAAACGCCAATTCAACAAGGCGGAATCAGTCTTCAAATACATGGCGCAGCACAATCCTAAGTTCCGCGATCTTGAGGCGCGCACGGCGCAATCCAAGGCGATGTCGGAGACCATCATTTTGGGCGGCTCGTCTGGTCGTGGTAACGAAAGCACGATGAAGTTGGATCAGGCCGGTTTGGCGAAACCCATGTTAGGCCGCTACCAGATCGAGAAAGAATTGGGTAAGGGTGCGATGGGGGTGGTCTATCTCGGCAAAGATCCAAAGATCAGTCGTATCGTTGCAATCAAGACGATGGCGTTGTCGCAGGAGTTCGAGGCGGATGAGTTGGAGGATGTGAAGGCACGTTTCTTCCGCGAGGCGGAGACCGCAGGTCGTTTGAATCATCCAAATATCGTGACGATGTACGACGCGGGGGAGGAGCATGACTTGGCTTACATCGCCATGGAGTTCCTCAAAGGCAAAGATCTGGTGGCCTATTCCAAGCCGGATAATTTGTTGCCCTTGCCTAAAGTCTTGAGCATCATGGCGCGAGTGGCTGACGCCTTGGGGTATGCGCATGGATTGAATGTGGTTCACCGCGACATCAAGCCCGCCAACATCATGTATGACTTGGAGAGTGATACTGCAAAGGTGACCGACTTTGGTATCGCGCGAATCACCGACTCCAGTAAAACGAAAACGGGCATGGTGCTGGGTACACCTTCCTTCATGTCACCCGAGCAATTATCGGGTGCAAAGATCGAGGGGCATTCCGATTTGTTCTCCTTGGGCGTCAGTCTCTACCAATTGGTGTGTGGTAAGCTTCCCTTCGAGGGTGATTCAATGGCGCAGTTGATGTTCAAGATCGCCAACGAGCCGCATACGGATATCTTGAAGATCAATCCCAATGTCCCACCATGCGTGGTCGCTATCATCAATAAAGCATTGGCAAAAAAAGTTGAAGAACGTTTTGAAAGTGGCGCTGCGATGGCGGAGGCGATTCGTCAATGTGCGGCAGGTCTGCAGTGAACCATCGATGGTGAGGTGTCGGCGTGAATGTAAATGAAGCACTGGAAATCGTAAGCCAAACCAATCCGGGTATGGTGCGCTCTCACAATGAAGATAGCGTGACCTTTGATGCCGCGCATGGTTTGGTCGTCCTGGCGGATGGTATGGGCGGCTATAACGCAGGCGAAGTCGCCAGCGGGATAGCCGTCTCGGTTCTTGCTAGCGAAGTCAGACATCGTCTGGAGCAGATCGGTCCGGAGCAGAAGGATGCAGAATCGGGCGATGAGGTGGGTGTGGCAGTGTTGCGCGACAACGTGAAGAAAGCCAACCTCTCCATCTTTAATGCGGCGCAGAGTCAGCCGCAGTACGCAGGGATGGGAACCACTATCGTCACGGGACTTTTCTATGACGACCGAGTCGCAGTCGCCCATGTGGGTGATTCGCGCATGTATCGTTTGCGCGGTGAGGTGTTCGAGACGGTCACGCGTGATCATTCCTTGCTGCAAGAGCAGATCGACAGCGGCATCATCAGCAAAGAGCTGGCGAAGTTGTCCAAGAACAAGAATCTGGTGACACGTGCTGTCGGTATCGAGGCCGAGGTCGTTCCTGAAGTGCATTTGTATGATGTCGAAGTGGGTGACATCTATTTGTTCTGCTCTGATGGGTTGAACGATATGGTGGAAGATGATGATATCGGCGCAACGTTGCAGATGTTGCAAGGCAACCTCTCGCTTGCGGCGACACAACTCGTTGAGCAAGCGAATGACAATGGCGGACGTGACAACGTGTCTGTCATTCTGGTTAAAGTGAAGGGCAGTTATGCGACCCCGCGCGGTTGGTGGGCGAAGCTGAAATCTTGGTTAAAGAATTGATCTGGTTGAAAGTGATTAGGGGAACGATATGACGGCAAAATTGATACTCAGCATGGATGGCGTGGTGATCAAGGAATACCCGCTCACCAA